>JAGQWR010000149.1 GCA_020437105.1 Saprospiraceae bacterium | reverse complement strand
GCTCCAAAGCCTCTACAGCTGTCTCTGCTACGAATACTTCTTCGCCATAATACCAGGCAGGTATCCGTTGGCCCCACCAAAGCTGGCGGGAAATACACCAGTCTCGTACATTCTCCTCGTTTAACCAGGAATTGTACATATTCCAAAAGTGCTCCGGATAAAAAGATACTTCACCGGATTTTACAGCATCCAATGCCGTTTTGGCAAAGCCCTTCATCTCCAGAAACCACTGCATGGTCAATCGGGGTTCTACAATGGAGTTAGTGCGCTCCGAGCGGCCTACATTATTCTTATAATCTTCAACGTCCACCAAATTACCCGAAGCCTCTAAATCTTTTGCCAGTTTTTTCCGTACAACAAAACGATCTTCTCCGATATAAAAACCTGCCGCTTCACTCATCGTGCCATCATCGTTGAAGACATCAATAACCTCCAACTGGTGGCGCTCCCCGATTTCGTAATCGTTCATATCATGAGCCGGAGTAACTTTCAAGGCACCTGTCCCGAATTCCCGATCTACATAGGTGTCGAAAATAATAGGGATCGACCGACCAACAAGCGGCACAATAGCCCGCTTACCCTTCATGGCAGTATAGCGTGGATCCTCCGGATGCACAGCAATAGCCGAATCACCCAAAATCGTTTCCGGACGGGTCGTTGCAATCGTGATAAATTCGCCGGCACTGCCCTCTATTGCGTAGCGTACGCGGTACAATTTCGATTGTTCTTCCGAATACAATACCTCTTCATTCGATAGCACTGTTTGTGCTTCCGGATCCCAATTGGTCATCCGCAGGCCCCGGTACAGTTTGCCTTTTTTATGCAGATCAACAAATACTTTGATGACAGCATCACTGAGCTTGTCTTCCATCGTAAACCGCGTGCGGTCCCAATCACAGGAGGCCCCCAGTTTTTTAAGCTGATCCAGAATAATTCCACCATATTTGTGCTTCCAGTCAAAGGCATGGCTTAAAAAGGCATCCCGTCCGATATCCGTTTTCCGAATGCCCTGCTCCCGCAATAACTTAACCACCTTGGCTTCTGTAGCAATTGAGGCGTGGTCAGTACCCGGTACCCAACAAGCATTTTTCCCCTGTAAGCGAGCCCGACGGATCAGGATATCCTGAATCGTATTATTGAGCATATGGCCCATGTGCAGGACGCCCGTAACATTCGGTGGCGGAATGACAACCGTAAAGGGCTCCCGTTTATCGGGCTCTGAATGGAAATAATTATGCGCCATCCAGTGGGCATACCATTTATCCTCTGTATCCTGTGGATTATATCGTGTTGACAAACTCATTCAAAAATCTTTTCAATTATCACGCAAAAATGGGGATTTCAATCTGTTTTTTCAGTAAGTCTTCCAAGGTTTCCCGTTCCCGAATCAAATAATCCTTTCCGTCATGGATCAATACTTCTGCCGGACGGAAACGCGAGTTGTAATTAGATGCCATGGAGAAACAATAAGCGCCGGCATTTCGCATGGCCAGGATATCACCCTCCCGAATTTCCGGAATCTTTCGATTGACACCAAATGTATCGGTCTCACATATATAACCGACCACGGTGTATATTCTTGGTTTCCCGCCAGGATTAGTGACGTTTTCAATCTCGTGGTAGGCCTCATAAAACATGGGGCGAATCAAATGATTTAAGCCGGAATCCAGCCCCGCAAACACCGTCGAGGGAGTGGTTTTCACCACATTTACCCGGGCAAAAAATACGCCTGCATCGCTCACTAAAAATTTTCCGGGCTCAAACATCAGGCCCAGATCGCGGCCGTATTCTTTACAAAACGCCTGAAATCGGGCACCCAGGTTTCTACCCAGCTCCTCAATATCTGTTTCTACCCCGTTTTCATAATAAGCCACCTTGAAACCGCTCCCAAAATCGATATAATCCAAATCCGGAAAATGCAAGGCTGCCTGAAACAGAATTTCGGCCCCCCGAAGGAAAACATCAGAATCCAAAATATCTGACCCCGTATGCATATGTATGCCTTCGATCCGAATCCCCAGGGTTTCTACCACCTTGATTAAATGCGGGAGCTGATGGATCGAAATACCAAATTTGGAATCTATATGCCCAACAGAGATTTTACTGTTACCACCGGCATTTATATGCGGATTGATCCGCAGACAAACCGGGTAATCCGGATGTAAGTGGCCGAATTGCTCCAGGATGGAAATATTGTCAATATTGATGCGCACCCCCGCCTCTACAGCCATATTGATTTCCTCCATAGAAACACAATTTGGTGTATAGAGGATATCATTCGGCGCAAAGCCAGATTTTAATCCAATCCAGACCTCCTGAATACTGACGGTATCCAGTCCGGCGCCCAACTGGCGAAGCAGACGCAAAATATTAATATTTGTAAGCGCCTTACAAGCATAGTGGATTCTTAAATCGGGTACTGAAAAGGCAGAAACCAGCCGATTATATTGAGAAGTGATCCGCGCTGCGTCATAGACATATAATGGCGAACCATAAGTTTCGATTAAGTCAAGCGGGTTCAAACTGCCCTGAAAGCAGTATTGCCCATTCTGAAGTTCCATATCTTTATGAATAGCTATTTTACAGGAAGGCTCAAATATAGGGATTCAATCCGTTTCTTTTATTAACTTGTTGACACACCAAAATCGTTCCACGAAGCATCTGAAATGATGGAGCAACTACCGCCCACGTGCAGAAAAAACTACCTTAAGTGACCGAACAGGATTTGATAGCAGGTTGCAAAAAAGAAAATCGGGTGGCCCAAAAGGCCTTATACGACCGATATTCCGCGCTGATGTTTAGCATCTGCCTGCGCTATGTCAAAAACTATACGGATGCCGAAGATGTAATGATTGAAGGATTTTATAAGATCATGTCCAAAATCGATCAATATTCCGGCCAGGGCAGTTTTGAAGGTTGGATGCGCCGCGTTATGGTAAACGAAGCACTTATGTTTCTTCGCAAAAACCATAATTTCCGCCTAACCGTGGAAATCGACCAGACTGACCGGCCAACGGTAGCAACGATAGAAGATGAACTTGCTGCCCGGGATATTCTGGCTTTATTAGACCGATTACCGACAGGTTATCGAACGGTATTTAACCTCTATGTGTTAGAAGGATTAAAACACCGGGAGATAGCAGAAGAACTTGGAATAAGCATTAATACATCTAAATCTCAATTGATCTTAGCCAAAAAACGACTTCAGGAAATGATCCTTTTTAAAGAATCTCCGGGAGTTAAAAGAATGGAATAATGTCATGAGTAATAAAAAAGATATTTCAGAACTATTCCGTGCCAATGAGCACAAACTCCGGCAAAATCCTTCGCCGCAGGCCTGGGATCGTCTGGAGTCCAGATTGGATCGCCGTCGGGCAACGGGTGGAAACACCTTGTACCGCAGGCTGGCGATGGCGGCAGCACTACTCGTACTGATCGCTTTTGTTGGGATTCTACCTGCCTATCTGGGACCAAAATCGGGCAACCAAATGGCCGCCAATGAAGCTGCCAGCTCCCTATTTATGGAAGAAATAATCAGCGCTGACAATGGGGAAGGCAATGCACGTCCATTATCTATCCGGGAAGTTTACCAGGATATTGACCTGCAGGAGGGAGACAGTGATAAAAGACTCACCGTAGCCGTTCGCAATAGCGGCCCGTTAAATCAGCCTCCTGCTAATCGCCCAACTCCAAAAAGAGCTGAGAGTGCTGTTGAAACGCCCGAATTAGAAACAGCAGGTATAGCCGATGCTAATACGCCACAACCTGCTCTTGAAGAAGAAGCTCCCCAACTGGAAGAATTAGCCGGAGCCGGTGCCGCTCCTGCTGATTATTCGTATGACGATGATGTTTCGGTGGCCTATGAAAAAGACCAAGCTGCACGGATGAGCGAGCAGGAAGCAATACCGCAAAACAGTGGCAAATCAAGCCCTCCGGCTATGGCAAACAAGGAAATTGTGCAAATGGATGCTGCCACAAATGCTATTAGCTACGAAGGCCAGTCACTGGATCCGGGTGTACAGCAATTTCAGTGGTTGATTGGCCAATGGAAATCTGATGAGGGTATGGGAAATTCCTTCGAACGCTGGGAAGCCATTAATGCCTTTACCATTAAAGGCCAGGGGGTGCTTGTTTTAAACGGAAAAGAAACCTTTACAGAGGAAATGCAAATCCAATTGATCGGACAACAACTGTATTTTATTACAGCAATAGACTCCGAGGGACAAAAACGCTATTTCCGACTTAAGTCCTACAACGATGGCATCGCAGTATTCGAAGATGAAGAAAATGCCGCCTTCCCACAACAGGTTATTCTGGAGCAGAATGGACCAAATTCTTTTAACGCCACTTTCACGGAGGAGGAAAATGAAGACATGACACCGGTTCAGCAAAGTTATTTACAAAACAGAAATATTGTGCAACCGGATCGCGCCAGCAGAAACTTATCGAGAGTTGGGCAGAAATAGACCAGGGAATTTTGAATGCTGAATTTTGAATGACCCTGCCACTAACTCACTGGATCACTGAATCACTGAATCACCCCCGATAG
>JAGQWR010000148.1 GCA_020437105.1 Saprospiraceae bacterium | reverse complement strand
CCCCAATCAGCGCAGCTGATGCTCCCCCGCGAAGCCGCAGGCGAGCACTCCCCACGACGCGCAGCGGAGGATCAACGAGACAGTTTGAGTTTGGGAATTAAAAATTATTTCGTCTTAGTCTAGGGCCAATGGCCCGGTCTAGCTTGCCTGTCGGCTTTGCGGTCTAAGGACTGCGTCCGGTCTATGCTTTACGGCTCAGAAAATAGACCGTATTTCCGGGAAGGAAATACCTAGACCAGCAGGTTTGAAAAACCGCCTAGACCGAGCCGTAGGCATAGACTGTAGGGAGTTTGAGTTTGAAAATACATCCCCCAAATCTAGGCCCTTGCTTTTTTTAGCAAAATAACACCGGTGCAAATAAACCAAATCATGATCATCGGATATGCAAAGGATAGAGCAACCAGAGCTGGAACAAAATACCTCAACAGGACAACGAAAATGAGGATGCCGGTAATAATACCCAGCCAGCACAACCACTTCGGCAAATAACCGGATCGAAGGGCTGCCAGTGAAAATAATCCGTTGCCTACACCACCAATTAAGGTAGTAGCTACATCGTCGCCGGCCAGGAATCCCCGCATACCCATTGTCGCTACGGTTGACAGTGATTGAAGTGTTTCTTCAGCAGCGCCGTTTGCCAGATTACTTAATCCCCAGGTAAAACCGAAACCGAACACAAACGCGCACATCGCTAAGGTTGTACCGAGAACATGTCCGCAAAATGCAGCGCTTGTTAACCAGCCTCCTTTGGGATGTAGCCGGTTTAGCGAAAACCCGGTGGAAAAGAAAAAGAATATTCCAATTATGGAGAATCCGACGCCAACCAACATCGGAGGCAGGTTCTCTCCAACACCTTTTAACCAAGCGACCATTTCACCGGATTGCAGTGCTTCTTCCGGAAACCAATTATTGGTTATCTGGAGAATAACTCCGATAAAAAAGAATACTCCTGCACCGATTCCGGAGAATCCGCCTAATTGCATTAATCCCTTTTTTGATACATCTGGATTTGACATGATTGTTGGTTTGTGGTGGTGAGTAATGAGTTGTTTGCTTTTTATCTGTCGGAGGGCGAAATCACTCCAAACAGATACTGAATAAAATCAGGACAAAATTAGAGGCCACCCATAAGGGTTTCTGCCAACCTGGTTTCAATTGCTTTAAATTTTGTCTCCGTCCAACAAAAGTCATCTCCAGAAAAATTGAAATTCCATTTGCATTCCGGATTTTGTAATTTCGTAGAGCGATTGTTCGTATCTAATTTTTTAGCTGAATTAACTTGTACAAAATATTTGAGTTTATGAAATTTCACTTCTACTTAAGAGGGACGATGATACTCGTCTTTTTTCTTGCGTGGCAATTGGGCTTTGCGCAAATGACAGTTACCGGAACGGTAACAGATGCGACCTCTGGAGAAGCGCTTATAGGGGCCACTATAATGGTGGAGGGTACTTCTACAGGTACGATTACTGATTTTGATGGAAAATATTCCCTGAATGTACCTGCGGATGATGCGACAGTACTTCGATTTTCGTACACGGGATATTCTGAAAAAAGTATTGCGGTTTATGGCCAACAAGTCATAAATGTGTTGTTAGTTCCCGGCGAATTTCTGGATGAAGTAGTGGTTATTGGATATGGAACTACTCAGACAAAGGACCTGACAGGATCTGTTGTTTCGGTAAATTCGGAAGACTTCCAGAAGGGCAATGTGGCCACACCGGAGCAATTGGTTGTAGGTAAAATTGCCGGGGTGAAAATCACCAGTAATAGTGGTGCTCCAGGTGCAGGAAGCCGGATTCGAATTCGGGGGGGGACCTCCCTAAATGCTTCTAATGATCCGTTAATCGTCCTCGATGGAGTGCCGTTAGATAACAACAAAATCAGTGGTGCAGCAAATGCGCTTAACCTGATAAACCCATCCGAAATAGAGAGTATTACGGTATTAAAAGATGCCTCTGCTGCTGCTATTTATGGCGCACGTGCCGCCAATGGGGTGATTTTAATCACGACGAAGAAGGGAAAACAAGGCGAGCGGTTTTCAGTAAATCTGAGTACCACTAATTCTTATTCCACTATCCCAAAGTTGGTGGATGTTTTAAGTGCCGACGAATTCCGCACAATCGTTACCGAAAACGGCACGGAAGATCAAATTGCCCTTTTGGGAACAGAAAGCACGGATTGGCAGAAGGAGATTTACCGCAATGCTTTTAGCACCCAGAACAACCTGACTTTTGCAGGAGGAATTGAGGCGCTCCCGTACCGCCTGAATATGGAATATACCCACAACGCAGGTATCCTGCAACGTTCGGAAATGGATCGGTATGGAGCCAGCCTGAATTTATCTCCTACATTTTTGGATGGCCAGATTAAGGTCGATATCAATGGAAAGTACGCACGTACGGAGAATTTCTTTGCAGACGAGGGTGCTATCGGAACGGCCGTTTCCTTCGATCCGACTAAACCGGTTTTCAGTGGCGTGGATGATTATGGTGGTTATTATGAGTGGGTCGGCAATAATGGAAATCCGAATCCATTAGCACCCAGAAATCCGGTTGGATTATTATACCAAAAAGAGGATAAAAGTTCGGTAAACCGTTTTCTGGGGAATGCCAAGGTGGATTATAGTCCTGATTATTTGCCTGGTTTTACCGCAACCCTGAATGTAGGGATGGATATGGCACGCGCCAGTGGCACAGTCTTTATTCCGGCGGAAGCCGCCTCCGACTTTAACCGGGGTGGCAAGGACAACTATTATGAGCAGCAAAAGGATAACAAACTGCTGGAAGTGTATGGCAATTATCAAAAAGACCTGCCCGGCATTGATAGCCGTTTTGATGTTACAGCCGGGTATTCTTATCAAAATTGGTTCCGCAACAGTCCGGCACAACCAGAGTTGAATGTAGCAGGAGATACCATTGAAGCAGCGGGGATCGATTTTCAAACCGAAAATACCCTGATCTCCTTCTATGGTCGATTAAACTACAACCTTAAGGAAAGATACCTCTTGACAATGACACTGCGGGAAGACGGCTCATCCCGTTTTAGTCCGGATACCCGCTGGGGTTTATTCCCTTCGGTTGCTTTAGCCTGGCGGATCAGCGAAGAGTCTTTCATGGAAAACAGCAATGTTTATATGAAGCTTCGCGCAGGATGGGGTGTTACCGGTCAGCAGGATATTGGTGTGGATGATAATGGGAATGATTATCCCTATATCCCAAATTATGACTTAGGTACACTCACCGCACAATACCAGTTTGGCGATGTGTTTTATACAGTATTACGGCCCGACGGATACGATGCGAATATCAAATGGGAAGAAACGACTTCTTATAATATCGGCTTGGATTTAGGCTTTATGAATAATCGTCTGAATGCCGCAATTGATGTATATCAGAAAACCACAAAAGACCTCCTGGCTATTATACCGGTAGCTGCCGGAACTAACTTTACCAACCAGATCTTTACCAATGTGGGTAGTTTGGAAAACAAGGGGATAGAACTGAGCCTGAATTATGTAGCCATTGACCATACAGATTTCACCTTGGAGTTTAATGGCAACGTAAGCTACAATAGCAATGTGATCACCCAGCTGACCAAATCGGAAGAATTAACAGATCCGGGTATTTTGATTGGTTCCATTCCTGGTGGAGTTGGAAATACGATCCAGATACATACGGTAGGTTATTCCGCTTATTCTTTTCTGGTTTATGAGCAGGCATATGAAAATGGCAAGCCACTGGAAGATGAGTACGTTGATTTGGATGGGGTAGCAGGTATTACCCCGGGCCGTTCCGACTTAGACCTGGGCGACCAGTATATTTTTGATGGCAGTCCGGAGCCTACTGTGTTTACTGGTTTTAGTACGTATTTGACCTACAAAAAGTGGAATGCCAGCTTTACCCTTCGGGGAGAGTTTGGCCAATATATTTACAACGGTGTTGCGGCACAGCGTGGCTATTTTAACGGAATTGATCCTCAAAGTTCGACTTATTTGCAGAATTTGACCACTGCTTATTATGAATCAGAATTTGTGGACGGTGATGTGACTCAATTCCTATCGGATTATTACCTGGAGAAAGGAGATTTTGTTCGGATGGATAATATTACGCTTGGGTATAATTTCGGAGAAATTGCCAACAATGTATTTCTACGTTTAGGTGCATCCGTTCAAAATGCATTTGTAATTTCCAATTATTCCGGAATAGATCCGGAGGTAATTGATGGCCGGGATGACAGGCTTTATCCTCGTCCTCGTATCTTTTCTTTGAACCTCAATCTAAGCCTTTAAAATTAGCGATGATGAAACAAATAATAAAATATAGTTTACTGCTTACGATTTTGGGGAGCCTGATTTGGAGTTCCTGTTTCCAGGACCTCGATTTGGCCCCACCCTTCGGATTAAATGCGACAAAAGTGTATGAAGATCCGGAAAATTATATCAATGTTTTAGCCAAAATTTATGCCGGACTCTCGATGACAGGCAACGATGGCCCTGCTGGTGCAGCTGATATTGTTGGGATCGATGAAGGCTTTTCTTCTTACCTGCGGGTTTTCTGGAACTTGCAGGAAGTACCAACTGATGAAGCTGTTGTAGGGTGGAACGACCCGGGCTTACCGGAGTTAAACACCATGGGTTGGGTAGCAACCAATTCCTGGTCAACGGCTATGTATTATCGGATATTCTTCCAGCTAACCCTTATTAATGAGTTTATCCGGGAATCTGCTCTGGATAAATTGGAGGAAAGGGGTTTTGGACAAGCCGATATTGATAAAATTACGACTTACCGAAATGAGGTACGTTTCCTGCGGGCTCTTTCTTATTACCATGCAATGGATCTTTATGGCGGGAATGTACCTTTCGTGACAGACGAGGACAAGGTCGGTTCCTTTTTGCCGGAACAAACCACTGCCTCCGCACTTTTTGACTATATCGAAACTGAATTGCTGGATATCGAAGACGATCTGATGGCACCGAGTGTTGGTTTTTCAAATAATTATGGCCGGGCAAATCAGGCAGCGGTCTGGACCTTATTAGCGAAGCTTTACCTCAATGGAGAGGCGATGGCAGGTAAGGCTCATTGGAATGATTGTCTGACTTATTGTGAGAAGGTAATTGGCGCAGGATATGAATTGGACGCCGATTATCAATATTTGTTTCTGGCAGATAACCATCTTTCCACAGAAATAATCTTTCCGGTTACATTCGATGGTGTTAATTCTAAAACCTATGGCGGGACAACCTTCCTGACACATGCTGCGGTGGGTGGAACCATGAATGCGGATGATTTTGGAATCAATTCAGGTTGGGGTGGATACCGCACGACGAAAGGACTTGTGAATACCTTTGAGGATACCCTGGATAACAGGTATTTATTCTATACAGACGGTCAAAACCTGGAAGTAGAAACGATTGGCTCTTTTACCAGCGGGTATGCTGTTGCTAAATGGAAAAACTTAGACCGCGATGGAAACCCGGGATCGGATGCTACTGGTGATTTTGTGGATATTGATTTTCCGCTATTCCGTCTGGCTGATGTTTATCTGATGTATGCAGAAGCGGCTGTACGTGGTGGTGGCGATACGGGTAAAGGCGCGGGATATATCAATGAACTTCGTGATCGGGCCGGTATGCCGGATATCGGAAATGGCTATACGGCAAAGGACGTGCTCGACGAACGTGCCCGCGAACTTTATTGGGAAGGTTATCGGCGTACAGATTTAATTCGTTTTGGCCTTTACACAGGCTCTGACTATATCTGGCCGTGGAAAGGCGGTGTGAAGGAGGGGGCATCCGTTTCCGATCACCTGAAAATTTATCCGATAGCAGAATCCGACCTCAGTGCAAATCCTAATCTGGATCAGAATCAGGGCTATTAATCAGCCGCTTTTTAGCTACATCATTCATCCCGAATTTTGGAGAAATCCAAAGTTCGGGATGTTTGTTTTATGCATGTACCAGGTAAAGCTATTGGCTGCCAGTCTAAAAACGTGCCATTAAAAACAGGCCTGTTTAGGATGAAGGTTTTGACGGACAAGTCGGGTTCCTTTTGAGTAGTGGAAATCCATCATAACCCTTTTATTTTGCTTAAGAATAGCGGGAGCAAACTAATTTAAATAAAACTAATCAGAATTTGACTAGTTTTAATTACGGTTTGATTTTTATCAACGTTTTTCAAAACCTAAACCTTATGAATCGTTTACTACCCCTTGCCCTTTTGATCCTTTTTGCCCTCAATTGTAAGAAAGATGATCAATTACAACCGGTTTGTAATACACCTGATCCGGATCCGGATCCTGACCCAATTGAGCAGGGCCCCTTTACCGTTTTGGATTGTACCGATTCAACTGTACCGATTGATTTTTTGGCTGGTTTGGATGAGGCAGGAATCCTGTTGCGCTCAGTCACCCAGGATACAGCCCTGTACATTTTTACCTACGAAAATGACTCCATTTATGGAATGGATTTGAATTGTCTAACAAGCCTGGGTCCACGGCCGGCCGACTGGAAATATGATCTGACGTATTCTGATGGTTCTACCCAATCTATTGGTTATATCGGAACCATTAACCTGGAAGCTGCTCTGAATCCCAGCGGATATGCGCCCTTAACGGCCAACCTGACTGTCTCAGCAGCTGAAAAAGGAAAGGTTTCTATTCGGGTAGTTGGCAAAAATGGGGAGTATTCAGACGTGAATAAAACATTTGATGATTATTCAGATGTACAAACTTTGCCCATATTAGGCCTATATTCAGATTGGGATAATTTGATAGAGGTGCAATATCTGAGTCCAACAGGACAATTACGGGTGCAAGATTCCATTTATATAAGCACGGGAGCCTTAATTCCTAATTTGCCTTCCATACTGGTAACTAAAAGCATACCAGATCGCATGGCAGCAGGTATGACGCTGGTTAGTTATCAGTTTTTAACCACTCCTAAGGTGCCCTTTATGATTGATTCCTACGGAGACGTTCGCTGGTATCTGGATTATGAGAATCACCCGGTTTTAAATAAAATGGATTATATCAACAGCATCGAAAGACTTCAAAACGGAAACCTCTATTTTGGAAATGCCGATGATGAAATCATATATGAAGTGGACATGTTGGGGGAAATACTGAATACCTGGCCACTTCCTTCCGGTTATGCCTTCCATCACGATATTCACGAAAAAGCAGATGGTAATTTCCTGATCACACTTTCTAACTTAAGTTCTACACATCTGAACGGGAATGGTGCGAAGGAAGATCATATCATGGAGATTGACCGCCAAACAGGGGCTGTAGTCATGGAATGGGATTTAAAAGAACCACTTGACGAATATCGAGTTGCTTTTGAGGATAATTTGGATAATAATCCAATTGACTGGCTCCATGTGAATTCGGTGATGGATGACCCTTCAGATAATACCATTATTATCTCCGGAAGACAACAAGGTGTTTTTAAAATTGATTATTCCAATCAGTTGATTTGGGGAATCTCCCCAATAGCTGGCTGGGGGCAAAATCGATATGGCCAGAATGTAGAAGATTTTATGCTGAAAGCCGTTGATGCAAATGGGCAGATACTGGATGAAATTTATCAAAATGGATCAGTTAATCACCCGGATTTTGAATGGCCCTGGTTGCAACATGCCCCGCTGATCATGCCAAATGGCAATATTATGCTGTTTGATAATGGCCCATTTAGAAATTTTGAAATAGGGCTAAAATATAGCCGGGCGGTTGAATACCAAATTGATGTGGCCGATATGACCATAAAACAAGTTTGGCAATACGGAAAAGAACGCGGATTAGAAACCTGGTCCAGAGCTGCCTCAGACGTAGATTTTTTGCCCGAAACTAATACGGTCTTATTTCTGCCAGGGTATGATGTGCCAAATAGCTATGGCCAGAAGGGTGGAAAAATTATCGAGTTGGATTACGGAACCAACGAAGTCATTTATGAAGTAGAATTGAATAACCCGGATATCACCTATTTCCAGTCCGAACGACTAACCCTGTATGCTGAGTAAACGTAGTTCAATATCGACCAAACTCGCGTAGGTTTAAAAAGAACTTGATACCCAGATTTACAGAGAGGGTTTCAATTCCGGGATAATAAGTGCTCCGAAGCACCACCTCGGTGTTTCGGAACACATCCCGGATATAAAAATAGCCCAATTCAGCTCCAATGCCGAAATGACCTCCGTATAAGTCCGCCTCACTTGCCGGCCGAAGATCCCGGGTGTCTATGTCGTATCGGTATCCCAGGACTGCCATCGCGGTGAAAGCTGCCCGATGCGTACTGGCACATTTATTGGGATTTGTACGGTACAATCCGCCTCCAGCTTCTGCCAGAAAATAAGGCGTAATCTGAAAGGAACCAGGAATGTCATCCGAACTTGGATTGATCGTAAAAGTCGCACCACCTCCGGCACGTGCCGTGCCATAATGAGCCGCAAAATTAAATACCGTTTCTAAACCAAATCCGGCTTGCTCACTGGCAATGGAAACATTGGGAACAGTCGCATAAAATCCGGGAATATCCCAAAATAAGCGAGCATCACTAAGTTGAGCATTCGCGGAAAGCGAGCAAAAAAAGAAGGCTAATAGGAATAAGCTTATGCGCATAAGGATGGCGTTTTCCAGTAATTGATCTGAATAGCGCAATATACGCTGCTTTTGAAATGTTTATTGCCTCAAATCCCGAAGAAGTAATTTGGCCTCTTCATACCGAAAGGCTCCGGATTCTATCTCTTGTAGGGTAGATCGTGCCTTTTGGGATTCATTTTCTTTCAGGTATGCCAGCGCCAGATACCATCGACTTTGTTCCACCAGCAAATGATCATCGGATACTAATAATTGCTCCAGTAGGGTGA
Source organism: Saprospiraceae bacterium (assembly GCA_020437105.1). Lineage (GTDB taxonomy): Bacteria > Bacteroidota > Bacteroidia > Chitinophagales > Saprospiraceae > JAAEZH01. The sequence continues at coordinate 3,237 of JAGQWR010000148.1, read as the reverse complement.
TAGCCGCTGCCGACTCGCCATTTGCTAATTGCGAAATCGCCGTATAAAACGAATAAGTTACATTCGCCGGATCCACTTCCCGTAATTGTTGAAAGCCCGTTGCTGCTTTTTCGAATTCTTGCTGGTTGTAATTTAATACAGCCTGATTTATCGCTTGCTCAATGGGATCGGCTGCCAGCTCCGATCGCTGATTCAAAACCATCGTGTAGGGCTCAAAATTGGAGGCAAACAGGGCATCGTTGGAGGGTTTTTCTGTCGGGAACAGGAACCAAAGGGCAGCAAGTAAAAAGACGATTGTTGCTGCAATACCCAAGATGCTTCGGGTATTTATCCGTCGAACACGTGGTACCGCTTTTGCCTCTGATGCTGTCCATTCCTTGTTTACCTGTTGGAGCACGGATCTAAATTGGTGTATTTTTTCACCACCAAGTACCGTGTTCATACGCGTATGAAACGCTATTTCTTTTGCCAAAGACGGATCCTCATTTAACAACTGATCGAATACAGTCTGCTCCTCCTTTGTAAGCAGCCCGGCCAGGTGTTTTTCGATCAAATCATATCTTTTCTCCGTATCCATTTCTTGACTTTACAGTTGTCCTAATTCCCTGAAAAGGGGGTCTTTTTGAATCTCGTTGACCAATTTTTGTTTGCAAACAAATTTTCGTTTTTTGACATATTGTTCGGTTGTTTCCAGACGGCGGGCAATTTCTGCCATCGCGATCTTATCGAAAAACCATTGCAGAATCCGGCGACAGTTTTCGCTTAATTTGTCAAAGTGTTTGAAGAATAATTGTTCTTCCTCCGATTGTCCAATTCGTTCAACCATGTCTGCTGAAAGCTCATATTCTTCCACCTCTGAAAGCGCCGTAACAGGATTTTTTTTCTGATCTCGAATCCTGGTCAGCCACAGGTTTCTGCAAATGATCCGCAGATAACTCTTTAGACGGCAGCTTAAATGAAACTCTCGTTCTCCGAGGCGCCGAAACAGCGCAAGGAGCGCTTCCTGAAAAATATCCCGCGCATCTTCTTCTGTTCCACTGTTTTCTTTAATCCATAGAATCACAGCCGGTAAGGCCAGGTCGTATATCTGATGAACGGCCTTAGAGTCGGCTGATAAAAGCTTCTCCAGGAGTTCCAGATCGTCTGAATTGGTGGCCGTGATTTTAAACATATATCCGCATAAGTGAAAAGGTAACCCGAAGATAGGCGATAGATTTCTGTTGCCCATAAACAAAGCCCTATTCTTCCAGGGTAACCTATTTGTCTCCTCTGCTATATGGTGTCGTAATTAGAAATTTCAACACTAAAAAATAGTAATATGAACCGGCTTGATAGATTTATTACCCCGCTTGCTTTAATCTTGATCATGAGTCTGGCAGCTTGCAAAAAAGACAACACGGGCCCCGGCGTTGAGGATTCCTTTGAAGCAGTGATCGAATCAGGTGGCGGATTCGCTGAACCTTCAAAAAGTACAGAAATACTGGATGCTAGCTCATACGAAGAAGTCATTGATGGCACTACCTGGACTTGCACGACAGAAACATTAGATATTAAAGATGGTGCAGGTGGCAAAGACGGATTCCCGCTTTTTTCTCCGAATTCATCGGTAATTTATCCGGGAAACATGCTTCAGGGCAACTCGTTGAATAGTGCCACTCCCAAAATTATTGCAGTCGAGCGGGCAGCCGGAACGATCTCTACGGATGTCGTTGACGGAAATATTCAATCGACTTTTCAGGTGGATGCCATTTCAAAGAGCGAGGTGATCAATGCCATAAACAATATTATTAATACCAGTACCGGTGTTGTACCGGCAAACTTCTCCTTTCGCTATGAAAATGTACAGAGTAGGGAGCAATTTGCTTTATCAGCAGGAGTGGACGTAAATACTACCTTTTACGAATTGGAAGCCAATGTCAGTTTTAGCACAGACAAGGCATATAATCGTTTCCTGGTTACCCTCAATCAAAGTTATTATACCATGAGCTTTGATATTCCAACCAGCCTGGATAAATTATTTGATGCTTCCGTGACGCCGGCAGATCTGGCAAAATATGTAGGTCCGGGTAACCCGGCAACCTATATTTCAGATGTCACCTACGGACGTATTTTCTATATGCTGATCGAATCTACCAGCTCGAGAACCGAAATGGACGCAGCTATTGCAGCCTCCTTTAACGGCATTGGCACCAGTGTGGACGGATATGTGGAGACCAATTTTTTGCAGGATCTAGATGAACTGAAAATACAAGTTTATGCCTTTGGCGGAGAAGCCAGTTCGACCCTGCAAACTATCGGAGAAACCAATCTGTCAACACTTGTTGATCTATTGGCCGAATCGTCTCAAATCACCACCGGAAAGCCGATCTCTTATGTGGTTCGTTCTGTGTACGACAACCAAATCGTGAGTACCCAACTGGCTACCAAATATGATGTGACCAACTGTACCCCTTCCGGACCAAATGGAGCGCCTCCATATACAGAACATTGGACAGGTAAGGTCATCTCTACTATGGGGCCGGTAGGTGCAGCGTACAATACTTATGGCAATGAGTTTATACTAATCAGCAAAGATGGCACCCAGTTTTTGCGTAGTAATGTAGGTGATTTGGAAGGACCTTTTTCGATTGATGCCTTAGGAACCACTCCATGTACCTTTGATGCGATCGGTGCAGCTTGCAACTTGGATGGCAATCAATATGGTGACTTTTATCTCATGGCATTTGATGCTTCCGGGACACAATACGCATATATGAACCCCTCTGGCGTATGGAGTAGTGACCCGCAACCAATTTCAAATTTGGCCTATGGTACTTGTCCGTTTAATATCACCGGCGTAGGGGCTATGGCTTTTAACTTCAAAGATCCTGATGGACCGAGTGGACGCTTTATGTTTAACCGGCCCGGTGATAAGTATAGTTACTATTTGAATAATCCACAAGGTTTTGATCCTGTATATAACACCTGGCAATGGGGACCCGATTACAGCCTGCCGTTTGAAAAAATTGGAGCAGCCATTGGTTTTTACATAGGTGACGATAAATTCTTTATATTGTTTAATGACTTAGGTACCAAATATTGTGTTTACGGAAATGTATTCGGTACAGGTAGTCCTGGGGTACTGGGTCCTTTTGATTTGTAGGGCCCGATAGCTATCGGGGGTGATTCAGTGAGTTAGTTTTTCAGTGATTATGGACTTTATTCAAAATTAGAGTCTATGCCTTTGGCTTGGTCTAG
>JAGQWR010000147.1 GCA_020437105.1 Saprospiraceae bacterium | reverse complement strand
TGCCTTCGGCTTGGGTCTATTGCGGTTTTTCTCCTTTGAAAGTTCTTCATTCAGCATCCAAAATTCAGCATTCAAAATTATACTGGCCTGGCCGAGAGTCTATAAAATTCGTCTGTGAACTGCTAACCAAAATTTACGCTTTAAACGATTTAAACGCTTCAAACGCGTTAAACCTTCGCGCAGCGAACAAAATCGACCTTCGTCCAGAGTCCTTCGACCAATTGAGTTTCGATCAATCGATTTGCAGCAAAAAAACCGGCATCTTTGTGGGCATAAGTTTATTACTATGCGAATTCGAAAGGAAGAAAATCCGACAGAAACGATGGCAGACAAAATGTTGGTGGCTACTCGAACCAGTTATCGAAAATTTGCAGATTATGTGGCCTTCCGGGATGAAGACCCAATTTGGATGCTTAGTTATAAAATCCTGATGCGAATCGTCGGAATCATCTTTACCATCCTCATTTCTCCTTTTGTTATTATCGGGTTTATCGTAGCCATACTGGCAGTACTATGAAAAGAAGAGCACTTTTTATAGTAATCCTACTCCTTTTTGTCGGACATCAAGTGCTGCAAAAGGGTTTAGGAATTCATCTGGATTTGCTGGATTCTTATCTGGATCCTATGTTGGGCATGGTACTCCTGTTGGAGGCCTGGCGTTGGGAACAAAAGTTCCTTTTTCAAAAGACTATAAAACCGCTGGAAGTCTTTGTTTTATGTGCTCTTAGTGCCGGCTTTTTTGAATTTGTATTACCGATTTACCATGGAGGTTTTACAAAAGATCCGGCCGATCTGATCTTTTACGGACTAGGCGGCCTGATCTTTTTGCGTTTTTTGAACCCTCCTTTTCAACCGGAGCAAATTATTGTTTCAGGATAGCTTTTGTAAATGCCAGTTTTTCCTGACGGATTCGAAGCCAGTACATTCCTGCCGGTAGTGTAGATAAATCCAGCATGCGTGCATCAAGTCCTTCCTGCCTTTCGGCGAAGACTATTCTGCCAAGTGGATCTACGATCTCCAGGAGTACCTGCCCCTTTAAAACCGGGAAAACCTGGAGGGCCAGTTGATCTACAAACGGATTTGGCGAAATGTCAATTTGAATCAGTTCGAGCGCTGGTGCATTCGTGCCTACAATGACGACTTCATAACAATCAGAGGTTGCGGTACAACCATTTTCAGTTATTTCTACTGCATAGGATCCCGAAACACTCGGGAAAAATGTTTGTTCTGTTGCACCAGCAATCGGACTGTTTCCATTTTCGCAGTTCACCCATTGGTAGGATGTTGCAAACATATCCGCCGAAAGGCTCATATCATCTACCATTACATTTGTATTGATAGAACTGACAGCTAGTATTGCGGTAACTGTCGAATCACATCCGGCTTGAGAAGGCAGGGTGAATACATAAGTTCCGGTACTTGATTGGTACTCATCGCCCAGTAAAATACTGTCGCCCTGACAAATAGTGGTGTTGAAAGTGCTCTCAAAATAACCGCTGGAATCCGCTACCGTAATAGTCGTCTCAGAAACAACCGGATCATTTGGTGCACAGGCCGCAGTGGCCGTCAAAACCACATCATAGGTGCCGGGGCAGAGATAGGTATGGCTTGGATCGGTTTCATTGGAAATGCTGCCATCTCCAAAATTCCATTCAAAACTATCGGCGCCACCAGACAGATTACTAAAATCGACTACGCTTGCTTGTATATCCGGATTCCAGACATTGCTTTGCTCCACAAAAAAATTGACAGATGGCGGAAAACACTGCACCGTATCCAGATAACGCACTTCGGTGATTACCGAGAAGCCGCCGACAGAAATGCCGTTTGCCTGAAGTATGGGGTAGCCAAATTCCGGATCAAACCACCGAATTTCAATTTGGGTAGAAGCCACTGGTATCGGAAAGCCGGAAAAGATGATGGTATCATTTCGTTCGATCTGACTATTTACCCGAATGGTGGATGGATAACTCCCAAAGGGGGTTTCCAGTGAGCCCCAGCCATCGACCGTATTGTTTCTGGTGCCGGTAGATTTTAAAAACAGATCAACACCTAAAGGATTGAGGTCTAATTCAAATTCGCTATATGTGCTGCTGCTACCGCCGTATTCAATCGGGAAGGTGACAATGGTATCAGGAAAAGTATATTCAAATGGCGCCGCTAAGGGAAATCCTCCCAGGTCGATCGTACTGCCGATCATCGTTAATTCCAGCGCATCGGTTGTAACGCGGTGGTGGTTTACAATATCTGTAAAAGACGCCATCGGAATATCAATTGGCGGATTGCCAGCGCCATCGATCAGCCCCAGGTTGGTTAGTTCATCAAATTTCTGGTTGCAGTTAAGAATATATCCGTTGAGCAAACACCAGGTAAGTTTGTAGCCGCCATCATTGGGGTCGATAAAGGAGATAACAGTCTGATTGTCGTATCCTAAATTGCTGAAATCCCAGCTGTAATCAGCGCCGGTCGCATCAAAGTCAATTCCTAAAAGGCCTGAAGTAGCAATACTCAATTGGAACGTATCTCCTTCTACGGCAAAATCATCTGAAACATAAGTTGCCTGGCTTTGGCCGGTAAGAGGAAGGAGCAGGAGAAAAGCAAGTAGGATACGGTACATGGTGTTAGGTTTATTTGTACCGCCAAGATAAGCACTTTAAGCACAGTCTTTACTCCCGCTTCCATTCAAGTTGCTGGATCCGCATAGTCGGCCCCGGGCAAATGGCTTTGTGGCAATTCATACAGGCCGACACCATTTGGTCATAATAAACCGGGGCAGCGTCTGCAGCAGCATCTTGTAAAGCCAGCACGCTTTGTTCATACGCAAGTGCAAAAGCATGATAGGTGTCTGAGGCGGCTTTCTCAGGTTCGGTGGCTTTCGCCGAATGTATTTTTTCAAATTCAACGCTTATCTCCGGTTTTTCACCTTTTTTAAGGGCTTCTTTGACCTGCATACCATCCAGAAACATAGCGCGCATGAGTAAAGCCAGTTCACTATCACCGTTGGGATTGAGGCTGGCTTGTTGAACCGCTTGATTATCTGTATCCGCGCAAGCGAAGAAAAACAGACTCAAAATAGCCCCAATCCCAAACAGGTATTTTATGTTATTCATCGTTCTACATTTTAGACTATCGGAGCAGGGTAACCTCTCCTTCCTCTACTACATTTTCTCCGGTTGAAAGACTTAGGTTAATGACATACACATAGACATCGGATGGCATGGGTTCATCTTTAAAAGTACCATCCCAGCCGGCGTCTCCGTTTTCATTATCGTAAAGTAATTGTCCCCAGCGACTAAAAACCTGGAATCCGGTGAGGGTAACACCAGCACCTTTGACTACGGTAAAAAAGTCGTTCAGCCCATCACCATTCGGAGAAAATGCGCTTGGAACCTCCCTGAAATTGCAGGCTTTCTCGACAGTCATGCAGGTAGTTTCGCTTTCTCCACACTCATTTTTAGTAGTCAGGCAGATTTCGCCAGATTCGTCTTCACCCCACTGTACGGTAATCTCATTGCTGTCTTCACCAGATTCGATGCTGGCATCGGAAGAAACGGTCCAGGAATATTCTTCGACATTCGGATCAGGCTCCGTGCTTACGGTAAAAGGCGGTTCATCCGAACAAGCCGTTGCCGGTCCGGTAAGTACCGGGTTATCCGGTACACGAAGCACCTGAATATCAAAACAGGATTCAGGGCCGGAGCCACAAGGATTTAAGGCCGTTACGCAAATTTGTCCGCCTAGTGAGCCAGCCCAGTCGAGGGTCAGTTCCGTGTTTCCGTTACCGCCGGAAAGGAGAGTGGCATCGGCCGGGAAAGTCCATTCGTAGTCGGATGCCTCCGGATCTGTGTCAATGGAATAAGTTTCAATATCACCATCGCATACAATCAGGTTGCCGGCAGGATCCGGTAATTCCGGAAGGATCAAATTTTGAACCACGCACATTTCAGTGGTATCAGAACAACTCGTCCCATTCAGGTTGGTGGTAGCATAAAGCGAATAACACCCGGGTTCGGTCAAATCGACAGTAGGATCAGTTCCGAGTATATCCCCTGTTTCATTTACCCATTCATAGGTGTCGGCAATGGAATTGCCTCCATCTAGGGTGACAGTCATTTGAAAACAGGTCAGTGTATCGGCCGGCTCAATAAGTGCTTCTATCGGGACTTCAATCAGTTCCAGATTGATCGTACTATCGCAATTAAACTGATTCGTGAAAACGATCTGAAACATCCCCGGCGGACAATATTCAGTGCCGTCTATGGTAATACACTCATTCGAACAGAGGGTTTCGGTTTGGAATATTTCTTCGGAAGGAAAAAATGTCAGATTCACAATAATGGTACTATCGCAGCCTTCGAAGGAAGGCAGCTTATATTCGCAGGCTCCCGGATCACAACAAACGGTACCATCGGGGGCAGTATAGCAATCATTCATACAGATGGTCGTATCGGCAAGGGTAGGAGGAATAGGTTCTAAAAGAGTCAGATTAAAACAATCATCCGATAGGTCTGCACACAATTCTAAGCTGACATTTGCCAGATCTGTTTGCAGATTGGCCAAGGTGCCGCCGATATAGGCTTGCCAGGTAGCCAGTTGCCCTGCTTCATAGGATAGGCCACATATATCATACACACCTATCTGAAGCCCCGTAAGATCCGGGCCGGCGATCAGGTCTAGAATGATTCCGCCCTGGCTGATTACAAAGGTATAATCGGTTGTGGCAGGATTTGGTGGCGTGACATTACCCGGGTATTGCGGCGTAATCGTTGAATTCAGGAAATCATCACCCTGGCAGGTGGTGATATCCGCTTGGTTGAGTTGTCCGCCATCGGTTGGGCAGGAATAACAGGCAATAATGTCGCAGGCAAAAGTGATCGACCAATCCTGCAGGAATCCTACATCCTGTGCACAAATATCATTAACGGTGAGTATCCAGGTACCATTTGACGGTTGCCCCGGAACATTAAAGTCATTCAAATCGCAGTTGGGTGCCTGAATGGCGCCCGACACCGGATCGGTCACACCGCCACAGGGCATTGTCCAGTTGCCGTTTAGGCAATTAGGCCCTGCATTACAGGCATAATCTGTGTTGTTGGTAATCGCATTGCCAATACCTGGCTGGATACAGATGTTGATGTTATCACTACTATTTCCACAACCACCAGTATCATTGTCACCATCTGCCATCACCAGGTAATTTAGGCCGCCCGGAGAGGTCAGGGTAACAGATAAATCTCCCACCCAGGTATGTGTTATGGTAAAGCATACTTCCTGAATGGGGCAGGCTCCCAAATCATCCGGACCATCAACAGCTACTTCCAGGAAACCCTGGAATGTACCATTGTCTGTAATTGCTAAAGGGCAGTTGGTACAGGAACAATCCTCCTGTGCCTGACTGGTATAGGCAAACATACAAAAGGCAATCAGCAGGGGAAGGGTGTAAAGGTGAGTCATAGGTAAACTACTTAGTTAATATTGTATGGTCTGAAAGATAAGGAAGTTCATACGAAAGAAAAAAGACATAAATTCATTATGTGGAATACTTGGGATGAATTATAATTTTTACTAAATTGCTATGAAGTTGGTGGACTTTTCAATTTACTGGAGCTTTATTTAAAATATTCTCATCAAATTTTTTTGATGAAATCCTTTACCAGATTTGCCTAATTTTATTGCACATACTTATCTGTCTGCAAGTTTTTTTGGACTTGTGCCACAATAGGTATTAAAGTAGTATCTCAAACCGGAATGTTTGTTCCGGAAAACTAAACCAATTATTATGAAGCTGAGAATTTTTACCTCCCTGACAATTTTGTCACTCTTTTTCTCAATCCACCTTGGTGCACAGGAATCTGTGGCCCGGGAATGGAATGAACTCATTTTGACCGGCATTCGGAATGATTTTGCCCGACCTACCGTACATGCACGTAATCTATGGCATACATCCATGGCCATGTACGATGCCTGGGCAGCTTATGATGATGTAGCCGACACTTATTTGCTGGGTAACACAGTTGGCGATTTTACCTGTGAATTTACAGGTGTTCCGATCCCAACCGACCCGGAAGATTTAAAGGCTGCTCGGGAAGAAGCGATTAGTTACGCTGTATTTCGACTTTACCTGGCGCGATTCCTGACCTCTCCGGGAGCCGGTGTGTCTATTCCGGCAGCGTACAATTTTTTCCTGACCTCTGGTTATGATCCGACCTTTACGGATACGGATTATACAACCGGAAACCCTGCTGCTCTGGGTAATTACATTGCACAATGCATCATTGACTTTGGGTTGCAGGATGGCTCTAATGAGCAATTAGGGTATGTAAATCAAGCATACGAGCCGGTTAATCCGCCTCTGGTCATCAGTGAACCGGGGAATCCGACAATTCTGGATTTAAATCATTGGCAACCGATCACACTCGATTCCTTTGTTGACCAGTCTGGTAACCCTATTGGTGCATCGACTCCTGCGTTTTTAGGACCAGAGTGGGGACAAGTCGAGCCTTTTTCACTTGGTGCAGAAGATTTGAACGTATATACCCGTGATGGATTTGATTATTTAGTTTATCACGATCCTGGAGATCCGTGTTATATTGATACCATGGTAATTGGTGGCCTTTCAGAAGAGTATAAGTGGAATCATTCCATGGTTGCTGTTTGGTCTGGTCATTTAGATCCTTCAGATGGCGTTATGATCGATATTTCCCCTGGTGCTCTTGGTAATCTTTCGGTTTCTGATTATCCGACAGATATTCCGGGGCTTCAGAATTTTTATGATTATCTGGAAGGAGGTGATCCAAGTATCGGACGTGATTTGAACCCCTCTACCGGGTTGCCTTATGAACCGCAAATTGTACCTCGGGGTGATTACGGACGTATCCTGGCTGAGTTTTGGGCAGATGGTCCGAATTCTGAAACACCTCCGGGTCACTGGTTTACCATCCTGAATTATGTAAATGATTATCCTGGTTTTGAAAAACGCTATGAAGGTACAGGAGATATTCTGGATGATCTGGAATGGGATGTAAAGGCATATTTTACACTGGCTGGTGCCATGCACGATGTTGCGATCACTGCCTGGGGCATTAAAGGCTGGTATGATTACGTTCGGCCAGTATCTGCCATTCGTGGAATGTGTGAACGTGGCCAGAGCTCAGACCCTAACCTTCCCAGTTATGATGAAGGTGGAATACTGCTAGTTCCCGGTCATATTGAATTAATAGAAAGTGGTGACCCACTAGCTGGTGATTTTGACGAAAATGTTGGAAAGATCAAAATATTGGCCTGGAAAGGCCCTGACTTTATTACTGATCCGGATGTAGATGAAGCCGGTGTGGGTTGGATTTTAGGTGCAGGCTGGTATCCGTACCAACGCCCAACATTTGTTACCCCTCCTTTTGCCGGTTATATTTCCGGGCACTCAACCTTCTCCCGTGCAGCAGCAGAGGTTATGACTATGCTGACTGGTGATCCGTTCTTCCCTGGCGGAATGGGTGTATTTGATTGTCCACAGAATGAATTCCTGGTTTTCGAGGAAGGTCCGAGTATGGACATTGAATTGCAGTGGGCTACTTACCGGGATGCATCCGACCAGTGTAGTTTGTCACGTATCTGGGGTGGTATCCACCCACCTGTAGATGATATGCCTGGTCGCCTAATTGGTATGTTAATCGGCCCTGAAGCATTTGAATTAGCTAAAAGCTATTTCTATGATGATGCTGATTTCGACGGCTATTACAATTATCAGGATTGTGATGATAATGATCCTACCATTTATCCAGGTGCTCCAGAGCTCTGTGATAACAAGGACAATGATTGCAACGGGGAGATAGATGATGCCATTCCATACTTTACCTATTATTTTGATGGGGATGGAGATGGATTTGGTGATGCCGCTGTTTCTATTGAAATCTGCGAGCTGGTTGCACCACAGGATTATGTAGACAACGATCTGGATTGTGATGACAATAATAATACGATCAACCCGGATGCGGTTGAAGTCTGCGATGAAGTTGACAACAACTGTAACGGTATGGTTGATGACGGCTTGACCGTATTGACTTACTATCAGGATTTAGACAACGATACCTATGGTAACCCGGATGTATCTATTGATACTTGTGGATTTGTTGCTCCTGTGGGCTTTGTAAGCACCGGTGGTGACTGTAATGACAATGATAATACCATTTATCCTGGTGCAGATGAGCCAAATGATGGTATTGACAATGATTGCAACGGTATCATTGATGACTTTGTTTCAACCAGTGAATACATGGCTGAAGGTTGGGATATGTTCCCAAATCCTGTACGTGATATGTTAATAGTAAAACAGGATTTCTTCGTAAATGGTACCTATCGGATTTTGACCGTTGAAGGTCGTTTGATTCGTACAGGTGATGTGTCATTCATCAATGGCCAGGCAGAGATTTCGTTCCAGGATGTTCCGGACGGAATTTACATGGTTCAATTCTTTAATGACCAGGATGTTCGTAAATTTATCGGAAAAGTAGTTCGATTCTAATCGAATTAAAGTTGAATAAAAAAGTGGCTGCCTGATCTGATCGGGCAGCCTCTCTTTTTTGGGGTCTATTGATACTCCCTATTGCCTTATCGGCTCTTTAGAGTGAATTTGAGCGTGTAACCACCCGTCTGTAAGCCCTGAGATCCGACTACCCCTACTACTACCTGATAAGGATTTTTAATAGCCACCAGGTCTTTTACCGTACGTGTATGATCCTGTGTTTTTCCTACCCATTGGCGATCCCATTTATGGTCGGCTTCACAGCGCACACAGGAAGGCAGATTCGGAACAACCGAAGGTTCTCTTCCTGCTCCAACTTCGTAAGCATAAATGCTGAAATCATCTTTGGGGTCGTCGGGAATGACCGTTACTTCCATTTCAGAATAGGGTGGGAGCTGGGTTAGATACAAGACATGATTTCCGGTAAATTTTTGACTTTGTGTAGCAGGAAAACAAGCATTAGAACTGCTCCATGCCCAGGAAAGATCTTCCATGAGCTGGCCATCTTCGAGTTGACCGCGCACCTCAACGGTCGCATTTGAAATACATTCTACAAGGTGCAGTGTGTGGTCATTTTGTGCATTCATAACAGTAGTCAGTAGCAGCAGGCTGCTGATTGAAAGGATGTTTTTCATAATTTGGGGTTTATTAAAAATAGCTTATAAAACAGCATGTGCTTTTTTTCTGGTAGGATTTGAAGTTTTATTTTTATCCTTAAAGCTCAGCAGAAATTTTACCAGTTTATCAATATCGGTACGATTTGTAATAAATCCTACTGATGCCCGAATGGCTCCTCTAAGAGAATGTAGCAACTCAATCATATCAAATAACTCGTCTTCATCCCTATTAATGAAGTAGTTGCTTAGCTCCTCATTTGAGATACAATAATTAGCTTCATCAATACCAGGGTTGCAGAAACAACCTGCACGGATAGAAATCATTTCATTGGCAGCATATTCCTCAATCTCGAAATAGGGATACACTTTTCCGCTGGGGTCAAATACATTAAAAATAACGGTGCCTCCACGCTCGTCTATATTATCCGGCCCAAAAATTCGAACCAAAGCCTGCCCGTTCGTGTGTTTGAGGTCTTTTAGCTGCTCAAGTAAATAGGAAATAGTTTCTTTTACACGCTGATTTATGCGTTGTAATCCGATTTCCTGGATATAATCAAGTCCGATTTTAATGGCGGGAATGTCCAGATAATTGAGTGTCCCATCTTCAAAACGCTCATGCCCCTCCGTCAGATAGTAGTTAGGAGAACCAACCGTAACAAGTTTGACCGTGCCTCCGGCAAACCAACGTTTGGTGAGTTTATGGAATTTGTTTTTATGAATTAACAAACAGCCCATGCCGGTCGGATAACCAAAGATTTTATAGAAAGAAACAGAAACAAAATCGGGTTTGTAAACACCTAAATCAAGTTTATTGGTCGGTACAAAAGCAGCAGCATCCAGCAGGACATCCCAGTTTTGCTTATTGGCTTTGCTAATCCAATCCAGGGAGTGTTTTTTTCCAGAAACATTAGACTGTGCAGGGTAGGCAAATAACTTATTTCTTTTATCTGGCTGTGAGGCTAATTTTTCTTCCAGCGAAATGGAATCTATACCAAGATTGTCTGTACGAATAGGAGCGTATTCAAAAGAGCCGCCCGCTAGTTCACAATATTTCCAAATCCCATTTACTGAATTGTGGTTATCAGCCAGGAGCAGGAAATGGCCCTCATCTCCAAAGGGATAACATTCTCCAACGATTTTAAGAGCGGATGATGCATTGGCTGTAAAAACACAGATATAGTCTTCCTTTGCATTAAAAAAATCCAAAACGGCGGCACGTGTTTCATCCACTTTTTCGGAAGACCGCATAGATGTGGGATTTATGGAATGCGGGTTTCCAAAAACGCCTTCACTTAAGAATTTAAAATGGGCTTTTAATTGAGATTCTCCGTACAAATTTCCACCTGTATAGTCGAGGTAGGTATGGCCCTCTTGATCGAGCCGGGAAAAGTCTTTCTGGCGGAGCTGAGAAAAATAAGCGTCATTGTCTAAATCCAGGTTTGGGAGACCGAATTCGTTGGAGATTTTCATACTTGGTTAGGTTACACGTACTAATTTGGAGACTATATGGAGCAAATTTCCATAAAATACACCAAATATTATATCCTCACCTGGCATCATTTCGGTTTTTTGATTTTCACACCGGTTTTTGCCTGATCTGAACGTTTCCTGCTCACCGGAAAACAATTTTATTGAGCCCTTTCTCCAAAATGTATATACTCGTAATGGTTTTCATGGAAACCCACTCCATGTTCCCAGGGGGCTCCCATCCGCACATATTGGGAATAGGGTAAACGAAGGGAATCAACTTCCCGGAAGTCTGTAAACTTTGCGGTAAAATCTAAAAACCGGTAGCGATCACGGACAGTAAAATGCAGGTGTTCGATCAGGTGCGTTTCCGGATGCAGGTAAAGCATATATTGATCGTATGTTTTATTGGCTTTCAAACTTCCCCAGGTGATATAGAGCAGGTCATAGTTTAAATCCTCTATTTTTCGCTTCCCCCAATACCGAACAAATGGCGCTTCACCAATTCGAAAAGGAAACTGAAACCAGTAATTTTTAAACAACATTTTTTCAGCAAACCGGTCCGCTTTTTTGGATGTGACCGGTGGTTCCACATCAGTTTGTTGGTATTGGCCTGATTCAATGCTGCACTGAAGTCCTTTCCTGAATCCGCCTAACAGTTCCATTTGGCAATCGTCGGAGCCTAATGTGGCTGTCAGGGAGTACAATTGTGGCAGGGTGTCCCATCCCGACATGCGCAGGCGTCCATACCAATTGGCATATTGAATAAAATAACCTTCCTGATAGTTTAGCCAGGTATCTTTTCCGCCATAAGCGCGTTCCATTTTTTGTAGGAATTCCAATCCCAGCTTTTCAGCATTTTCTGGAGCGGGTGGTTCCGGGTAGGCCCCAAGGATGTCTGCCGTACGAAATTGCCATCCGGCCCAGCCGATAAAAATCAGTAAGGCGATCAAAAGGATTTTCTTCCTGTTGCGCTTCATGCCTTAGTGTTTTAATTGAAGAAGTATTTCCGTGCCAGTGCCAGCCACGAACTCATGACCGTCTTGCAATTTCGGTAAAATAGTCTTTCCATTCACTGTCCAGGTGCTATATTTCCCTTCCGGGAATACACATTCAATGGTCCATTCAGGTCTAAGTTGGTCAATCCTGATTGTCGTTAGGTCACTTTCAACCTGATAGTAAATGTTTACGCTGTTATCGGCTACCAGCACATTTTCCAGGCTGGCTTCCTGCCAGGATGTAGGCATTAGAGGCTGAATACGGATTTTTCGGTCAAATGCCCGGGGCTGAACACCAAAAAATTGCTGCACAATGGGTACGGCGAAACTGTAAATATTCCAGGCCTGGCAGACCATTCCGAAATCCGGCGAAACTTCATACATGGATCCCGGCAAGGCATAACTGAAGGTGCGGGTCATCCGCTGGAGGTATTGCAGCGCTTCATCCGGGTTTCCGTAATTGTTTTCAGCGCGGGCCTGTACACCTGTCGGGAGCGTCATCACGGCACCAGTATAAGAAAAAATTTTCTTCCGGGAAGCAAACGAGCCTGCATCCTGCCCGGCCGTTTCATCCCGGTCGATACCGGTTACAAACATGCCAAACGGATTGGTAAATTTTCGACCGGTTTCTAATGCCAGCAGGGCTTTCTCCGGATCGGCGATGCCCATTTCCATGGGAGTATTGACCACCCAGTTGTGAAAGACTACATAGCCGGCTTTTTGATCTTCAGGGTAGGTTTGCACCTCTGCCCGGAGCGCCTTTAATTCGGCGACAGCCCAAGGCTTGTTTAAGGTATCAGCCCGCACAATTGCGTCTTCAATCAGGTGTAAAGCCTGTGCGGTGGTTCCGATAAAATCAGCATACGAGTTTTGACCCGGAACCCAGAAATCTGTATTGATTAAGCGGCGTATCTGATCAGCATTATTTGAATATATGGCAGCAAGTTCCTTGTTGTCGAGTAAATCTGCCATTTGAGCGGCATCCGAAAATGCTTTTTGGGTATAGACAGCCACATCTATCATTTCACTATCTAAGCCATGGATTTCCATCATCCCGAATCCATCCGGGAGCAGGTTGCCATCGGCATCATTTTCGGTCAGGAGCCAGTCCAGTCCGTTTTGGATGAGCGGAAAATAGATTTTCAGAAAATCCAAATCTCCCGTCCATTGATAGATTGTCCAGATCAAGGAAGCAAATTGAGGTGTTTCATTGATGTTTCCCGGGTTGAAAACAGCGCCATTGGTAGAAACCTCATGTACGATTCTTCCATTTCCATTTTGTTTCATGGACAGGTCTGCCAATAATTCGATCGTACTTTTTGCCAATGCTTGCTGGCCACAGGCAATCATTCCCTGAAGGGCATACTCACTATCTACTCCAAACCACCAGGGGTAATCCGGAATACCGGCTCCGAAGCCCCGACCGATAGCAGGTACATCCCGGATCAACCAGTCGGTGTTGTATTTCAGCCAGCGGAAAGCAGTTTCCATCTCCTTGTCCGGAATCGTTAACTTGCTCAGATTAGCTACTTGTTCGTAGCGTTCCTTTTTTTGAAGTAGCAACTTGTCCCAATTTGTGGAGACCCCTTCATAGGTGTTAATAGCCGCTTCGCTGGATGCAGCAGACCCGGCAATAGTAAACCGAAGGGTTTTGATTTCATTCGCCGCAAGGCTCAGCTCATATTGGAGGCTACCTGAACTGCCTTTACCAATAGGGTTGTATTGGCAGGTTTCCAGCTCAAGCGCATAACTATCCGGCCGGGTGTCGGAACCATAAATAACAAACCAATCATTGAGACTGTCCTTTGCGAGTATGGTGCCATTTTCTTTCTGGAAGACTGCAAAATCTCCGGCATCGATCATGCCTGTTCGTTCACCAAGCCAGACAGGTTGAAGGTCGATATAAGCGTTAAAGTCAAATTGAAAAGTCAGGTTTTGTGCTGTCTCATTTTGAAAGGAATATTCCACGAAAACGGCTTCTTTTCCGTCGGGTACAAATTGGGTGCGCGACACTTTCAATCCGAAAGCTGTTGTCGGAAAAATATGCTGATTGGCAAATGGGTAGTTGATAAAAGTTTCGGCTTTGGGAAGGCAAATAGATTGCTCGTCATAATGTATTTGTTCTGTAAAGCCATCCAGCAGTTTAATCGGATGGTCCCAGATACCGCCCATTTCACCCGTTACATGCCAGCCCAGATCAGGAAATTGTCCGTCCTGGGTGCCTACCATGTAAAGCCGATCACCAGCTGTTACATAGGGCGTGTTCAGAAATTCGGTTTTCCCGGATATTGATTCAACTCCTATAAGCAATTGTTGGAGGGTAGGAGGAATGGGATCAGATTGACATTGCCAAAAGAGCAGCGGATAAAGCAGGAACCTCAGCCATTTCATACCAGCATTTTTTATTTAGGTGATAAGATACCTAAATTTTATCCGGATATTAACTGAGGTTCGATGACTTCAAATTGGTTTAGCTTGTACGGGTAAAAGATTTTGGTGGATTCTTCATCGTGAATCGATTTTCGTCCACGAGTTTTAATAAGTCGAAGGAAGAAATGATGCCCACCAATTCTTGTTCGTGTGTCACCAACAAGTGGTGAATATGGTGTTTGCGCATAATCTTTGCAGCGACCGAAACATCATTATAAGCAGGAACCTGATATACATGTTCTGCCAAAATAGTGGATACGGGCGATTGGTCATTGAGATGTTCCCGAAAGTCATTGGACGTAACGATGCCAACCGGGATATTTTCTGAATTAATAATAGGCACGGCACTAATCCCGTTTTTTTGCATTATTTCTTTAATGTGCCCGAGTGTTTTATGTGGTTGGGAGCTAATGACATTTTTTACCATCAGGTCGGCGATCTTGATGTTCATCGTATAGGTTTTTGCTAGTAAAATCTCACCTTGTCAAGATCGGCCTTTTTGAATCCACACTTGAATGACAATTGTCACCCATATGTGGTGTACTTTTCAGGATTATTCCTTTTGGTACCAGGATTCGTACTCAGCCAGCCGTGATTTATATACCGTGGCATCCCAGGTTAAGTTCCAGCGGCTAACATACTCCTGCATGGTACCCAGTCCCATTTTTGCTCTGCGGACATCTACATTATCCGGATCTTCAAGTGGCAGTACATATTGTTCGTTTGTATCGGGATTGCGTCCGATTTGACTGCCGTAAATTTGTTTTCGTCCTTCCCGGAGTGCTACACGGTCTTCGAGCAAAGCCAGGGATTTGGTATTTGCATCCCCTTTTTCAACGGCTGTGCGCATCATAGGGAGGTATTTTTGCTGGGTTTCTAAATCCGCATGTTGGATGACCAGGAATAAGGATTGACTGGCTTGTCCACCCACCAGACTCGGTCCAACCCAGCCGTATTCATCCAGGATTAAAATTGTTCTTTCCAGATTTATGCTATCCAGGTGGCTCATGATTTTTCCGAGACTATCAACGGTGGGGTGTTCCCAGCCAAGTTCGTTTGCGGCGCTTATGAATTCCCTGCGAATTTGTTGATCGTCTTCGTAGATACGGAGCAATTCTTGTTGGAGAGGTTTGTTGTAGGCCGATTCAATCTTGTCTAATTTTCGCTGTACTCGAGCCGTTAGCCTTTTCCATTTTTTCTGATCGTGCAAGCTTTGCAGATCACTATCCTGTTTTAGGTGGCGGGCATTGGAATATCCCGCTTTATAAGATTTGTCAAGCAGGACGAAGGCCGTTTGGTCATCTCCCGAAAGGGCCGCTGAACAGGCTGCGTTATAGAGATCGCCTGCCGACTGATCTGTTTTTAAATCGAATGCCTGGAGATAAGTTTTTGTTGACTCTTCGTAGGCTTGGTCTTGATATTGTTTTTCGGCCTGGCTAATGAGGTCATCGTAGGATTGCGCGAAGGAAAGGTTAAAAAAG
>JAGQWR010000146.1:491-6758 GCA_020437105.1 Saprospiraceae bacterium | reverse complement strand
AATAATTCATCAATGAAGTAGCAACCAGTTGCATTTGTCCAGGTACTGGCTTGCTGAAACCAATCACCTTTTACAATAACCTGCACATTCCTGACACCCTCCAAACCGAGTTGTGTATCCAAAACCCGCACACAACCTCCTGGCTTAAACGGATTGGTAGAAACATAACACCCACAATCATTTATCGGCGGGTCAGCCTGAGTCCAGGTTCCAGGTGGTGTCTCCTAAAGGATAACGGAATTTTTCATCTTTGTCAGTTTTTCGGGGTTTTCATAAACGATTAAACAACTATCTTAAGGTAATTCTTTTTTTTTCAAAATGCCCAAATGAAAGTAATTTGGGTACATTAAAAAGCACATCCATGAATTTAAAAGATTCTTTCCGGCATGTAACCGAATATTTCTCTCCAAAAGTTATCGGAGAAGTAAATGATGTATATGTAAAAGTAGCCCTCATTAACGGCGAAAAAATCCCCTGGCATAATCACAAAGACGAGGATGAATTATTTTATATCGTCGAGGGAAGTCTTTTATTTGAAATAGAAGGAGAAACGCCTTTCCAAATGAATACTGGCGATTTATTTATCGTAAAAAGAGGAATAAACCATCGGGTATCCTCCACCGAGGATTGCAAGGTCATGTTGATCGAAAACAAAACGACCGCTCATACCGGTGATGTGCAATCTGAAGTGACGAGAAGCATCGAAGAACAATTACGTCCCTGAAAGCCTCCTCGTGGGGAAGTTTTCTCCCTCCTGAAAAGAAAACCCGCTGAGTATATTAGCTTTGCAGCCATATATCAACATACAACCGTTCAAGTGATGAAAAGAATTATTATACTTTTTGCGATCAGCGTATTCTTTGGATGTAGTAACAATCCGGCAGAAGTAGTCGTTACCGAGCCGACAGGTACCATCGTTTTCACCAGCAGCCGCTCAGGCAATATGGATTTATTTACGGTAAATCCGGATGGCAGCAATGTGGTAAACATTACCAACAATCCCTCCCTGGATTATGGTACAAACTGGACACCAGACGGAAAGCAGGTAGCGACTTACTCCGAAAGAGATGGCAATGCCGAAGTTTATTTGATCAATATCGATGGCAGTGATCCGGTGCGCCTCACCGATAACCCTGCCGATGATGGTTTTGCTGCTGTTTCGCCTGATGGATCCGAGATCGTTTTTATAAGCAACCGGGATTCCCTTTCCAGGAATTTATTTTTGATGAATATCGATGGCTCGAATGTTCGGGCATTGACAAGTAATAAAATCGATGAAGAAAGCCCTTCCTGGTCGATAGATGGAACCCAAATCCTGTTTACCAAACAGGTACGCGGCCCCGGAGAACCCCGGGCTGGTAATGGCGAGATCTTTATCATGGACAAATCCGGAAGCAACGAAAAAAGGCTGACAAATAAAGAAGGATTTGACTCCGGAGCTGTTTTTTCCCCAGATGGAACGCAGATCGCTTTTTATGGCGAAAACAACGGCACGTATGACATCTTCATCATGAATGCCGATGGAAGTAATATCCGAAATATCACAAACGATGCACCGCAATGTTATTCTCCCTCTTGGTCTCCTGATGGAGAATGGCTGGCCTACACCTCCGGCGATCCTTCCAATTTTGATATTTGGCTCGTCCACATTAAAAGCGGTGAAAAAAGACAATTAACCGATTTACCTGGCCGCGACGAAGAAGCTTCCTGGCTAATTACGCGCTAAGAACCAAGTGCTTTTTGTTCTTTTTTCGAGTGGTAATTACTATCTTTCTGTAGTCCTAATTTAGAAGTTGTTTAACGGTATTTTTAAACAACTTCTCAGTAAAAGTATTACCATGAGTCAGGCTACTGTAGAGCAGGCTGTCAAATTACGCGTGCGTCCCAGGTTTCAGGTAGAGTCTCCGGATTCGACTTCCGTATTGGCTGATAAGATCAAAAGTGCCCTGGCCAAAGACGGGGCTGCTTGCAAGGGACGGATCAAACATGGGTACGCCACTTTGGCCATTCCACACGAGGCGCAGCACTATTGGTCACCGCAACTCACCCTGACGCTGGAGGAACTGGACAATGGAAGTTTACTGCGTGGGGTATATGCTCCCCGACCGGCAGTATGGACCATGTTTGTTTTTTTCTATGCGGTAATTGCCTTTGCTGTACTTGTGATTTCAATCGTCGGACTTTCGAGTGTCTCTCTGGGCAATTCGGGTGCTATACTTTGGTTTGTACCGGTGTTGATTCTTCTATTTCTTTCTCTATATCTGGTAGCCTTTTTTGGCCAGAAATTAGGACATGATCAAATGGTCATCCTACATAATTTCATTGAAGAAAGCACTGGATTAAGCATAGATCCGCGGCAGGATTTAATGGTCTAATTCATCTATACCCAAACGAAAGTGGTTTGGGCTTGGGTATAACAAAAAAAAATTAAAAGTATGCATCCAATTGCGAGAAACATTCTGGCTATTACCGCAGGAGTTGTCCTGGGGAGTCTTGTTAACATGGGACTGATTATGCTCAGCAGTTCTGTTATTCCCCTTCCGGAAGGAGTAGATCAAACCAGCATGGAAAGTCTTAAAGCATCCATGCATTTATTTGAACCCAAGCATTTTATTTTTCCATTTTTAGCGCATGCACTCGGCACCTTAGCAGGAGCCTACCTGGCGGCCAGAATTGCTGCCGTTCAAAAAATGCGCTTTGCGTTGGGCGTTGGTGTTTTTTTCTTGATTGGTGGAATTTTCAATGTATTCGCTTTGCCTGCCCCCATGTGGTTTGTTGTCTTAGATTTGGTCGTCGCCTATATCCCAATGGCTTGGATAGGTGGTAACCTGGCAACAAAAAGCAATAAATAGGATTACGGGATCAAGTGTTTACTCGGGGGCTCCCCCTTCCTGAACTAATTCAGAGAACACTTGTTTCTTCCTTGTGCTTCACTATACCACATATCAACAAGATGCTCATACAGAATGGGTGACCTTCATCCATGGAGCTGGCGGGAGCAGTTCTATTTGGTTTAGGCAAATTCGGGATTTTCGGCAACATTTTAATGTGCTCTTAATTGACCTTCGGGGTCATGGCAAATCCAAAAAGCCTATTTACGAGAAGCTCAAGCAATATACGTTTGAGGTTATTGAAGACGAGGTAATAGAAGTACTGGATCATTTAAAAATTAAGTCCACGCATTTTGTAGGTATTTCCCTGGGCACCATTATTATTCGGGATTTGACAGAACGTTTTCCGGAACGTACGCAAAGCATGATTCTGGGAGGGGCGGTTATGAAACTCAATGTACG
The DNA here is from genome assembly GCA_020437105.1 of Saprospiraceae bacterium. Taxonomy (GTDB): domain Bacteria; phylum Bacteroidota; class Bacteroidia; order Chitinophagales; family Saprospiraceae; genus JAAEZH01. Next base: position 3,465 of record JAGQWR010000146.1, on the reverse strand, counting down.
TGGGCAGATCCTTATGCGTATGGGCGTACTTCTAAAATCCGTTATTCCCTACCTGCTCCTGTACCGATTTTTTGCCTTCGTCATCATGCCCCGAAAAACACACCGGGAATCCAGAAATCTGTTTATAAACGAAGCCAAAAAATTATATCAAAAAGAGTTTAAACGTTGGTTCACGCTGGTTTCGCAGGTAAATCCGCTTTTGTATTTATTCCGCATTAAAGATTCAGGCATACCAACCTTATATGTGATGGGAGCGGAGGACCACATGTTTTTACCATCTATTACCAAACTGGTAAAAAACCATAGCTCCTCCGAATTATTTGTAGTACCTGATTGTGGTCATGTAGTGAACGTGGAGCAACCTGAAATTTTCAATTCCAAGGTAATTGACTACCTGAAATCGTTAAGTGACCGAAACTACTAAAAAAGAAGCCCCGTCTGAAAAAATTCAGACGGGGCTTACTTTAGGTACTAGCCTAGATGAACAGCAGGTGTGTGCCGTCACCTTGAGCGCGGGCGTAAAAATCGCCAACAGTTATCACCTCATCAACTTCGTCGACCAGCGCTTCTTTCTCGAGGTGGAACATATCCATAGCGAGTTTACAAGCCCAGAGTTTCACGCCGGAATCGGAAAGGATTTCCAGGAATTCGCCTACCGGCGGGATGTCAAGTTTTTCCATTTCCTTTTTCATCATTTTGGTAGCGAACGCTTCCATTCCGGGCAAACCACCTAGCATTGTAGGCATGTGCATAGCCGGGTTACCTACAGTAGCGACGTGGAGTTTTTCCACTTTTTCTTTCTGTATGGCTTCAAGGCCGAAGAACGTAAAGAAGATTTCTGCTTCGATTCCTTCCATCCGGGCGCCATTGGCCAGGATAAAACAGGCGTAAACATTATCCAGGGTCGCCTTGGAAAGGATCATCAACATTTTTTTCACCTTTTTAGGGGTTTCTTTTTTTATATCTAAAACTTCCGGTGTGGTTTTCATGATAAATATTTTTCTGGTAAACAGATTTTTCTATACCCGAAACGAAGTGGTTTGGGAAAGTTAGCGCGAAGCCAATGTGGTTGTCAATGAGGCGCAAAACGTAGGCGACGCCTTAGCGTCGGCGCCCCGATAGCTATCGAGGGTGCAACAAAGTGGACAGCCGCAGTGGCAAGTGAAAACGACTCAAATCATTTCGCTTCGGGTATAATACTCCGACAGTCACCAATTATATACAGCTTACCGGTTTCGGAATACCTGCAATTTTACTGGCTTTTTTAAGCGGACCGCCAGGGAATAAGCGATAAAAATCTTTGATATTGATTACACCGCTATTTTTGATTCCGCGGATAGACAGGGCCACATCTTTCTGAAACTGATCTTGTATGTAATCAATAACTTCCCAATGTTCGTCGGTCATTTCGATTTCTTCTTCGGCGGCGATTTCCATTCCGACCTCGCGGTTCCATTCATTAAAATCCGTTAGATACCCTTGGTCATTTACGTGGACTGCTGTGCCATTATATGTTTTTTCCATGATCTGTTTTTTATAAGTTCAATAAGTAGGTTTTATACTAATTCTTTTTTGGGCTCCAGGTCTTTCCCTGCTTCGTTCATGGTGGCAGAAACAAAAGGAATGTGTTTTCCTTTGATCAGCATATTCCAGTAAATCCAGCGGAAAGCCATTTTACCCATGTGGTTCATTCTGGTTTCCTGTAGCAACTTGAGTGGTCCGACTCCAGGGAATGGGAATGTACCGGTAACTGGTTCGTGTGTATAATTAAAGTCAATCAGGATGGCTTTGCCATGGCCTGTTTCGATAAAACAATTTGAGTGTCCGTCAAATTCATCTTTAAGCGCCTGACCGGCGATAAACCGTTTGATATTTTCCGTCAGGATTTCTGCTTCAAAGTGTGCCACAGAACCAGCTTTAGAAGCCGGAATATTTGTGGCGTCCCCAATGACGAAGATGTTGTCTTTGACCTCACTTTGCAGGGTGGCTTTGTTGGTCGGCACATAGTTAAGCGCATCTCCAAAACCAGACCGCTCGATCATTGCATCCCCCATATTCGTAGGCACAGTTACAAGTAAGTCAAAAGGCACTTCCCGATCTGCATAATCCACAATCATTTTCCGCTCGTTGTCCACACGCTCAATATTAAAATCGGGCACGATGGAAATTTGTTTTTCATCCAACAAGTGTTGCAGCGCTTCGGTCGCTTTTGGCTTGGTAAATGCACCATCCATAGGCGTTACGAATGTGATCTCCACTTTATCGCGCATCCCTTTATTGATGAAGAAAGAATCTGCCAGGAACGCAAACTCCAATGGAGCGACCGGGCATTTAATCGGCATTTCAGAAATATGCACCACTAATTTGCCGCCTTCCCAGGTACGGAGTTTATCCCGAAGATTTTTAGATCCTTCAAAAGAGTAAAAGTCAAAAATATCTTTCTGCCAGAGTGGTCCGGCCATGCCTTCCGTTTCTTCCGGTGCGATATGTGTACCGGTTGCAACGATCAAAACGTCATAAGGCAGTTTTTGGCCATTCTCCAGCAAAACCTTGTTTTCCTCCGGTAAAACTTTATCTACCTGCTCTTGCACATAGCCAACGCCCTTAGGGATAAATTGGGAGATCGGCTTTTTTATTTGTTTGGGTTTATAAATATCAAATGGCAAAAACAGAAATCCTGGCTGATAATAGTGTGTTGCTCGTTTATCAACTATTTGGATGTTCCATTCTGCTTCAGGCAATTCATGTTGAAGGTGGTTAGCCATCATTGTTCCGGCTGTTCCTGCTCCAAGTATCAATAGGTTTTTCATATCATTTGTTTTACACTTCAAAAGTATAGGGATACTGAAGGCTTTCGTATGACCTTTGTCAGGGAAACTCGGGTACATTTATCATTAATGAGATTATATGTTCATGTATTCATGCCATTTAAAAAGTGGAGATCTGGCGGTGCTGCGCACCTCATCAGGTGGAT
>JAGQWR010000146.1:276-453 GCA_020437105.1 Saprospiraceae bacterium | reverse complement strand
CTACGCTCGTCGTGGAGGCCGGGTCGTTTCTTTGCAACATCTTACTGAAAAGAATAATTTCTCCACGGAGGGGCCACAGGCACCGACATTCAACCATTTTCGCCAAAAGGCGGAAATAATCCACAAGGAGTAAGCGCAGCGTAACGAACTGTTCAACCAGATTTCGTGGAGGGCTGA
>JAGQWR010000146.1:0-220 GCA_020437105.1 Saprospiraceae bacterium | reverse complement strand
GACTCGCTACGCTCGTCGTGGAGGCTGGGTCGTTTCTTTGCAACCTCTTACTGAAAAGAATAAATTCTCCACGGAGGTGCCACAGGCTCCGACATTCAACCATTTTCGCCAAAAGGCGGAAATAATCAACAAGGAGTAAGCGTAGCGTAACGAACTGCTCAACCAGATTTCGTGGAGGGCTGACTGTACTGCGCACCTCATCAGGTGGATGAAAAATCCT
>JAGQWR010000145.1 GCA_020437105.1 Saprospiraceae bacterium | reverse complement strand
AGATACAAGGTTTGAGCAGGTATCGCAGGGTACATTAGTTATGAGTCGGACATACCTGGATGAGTTGGTGTTTTCTGTATTTAATAAAACAGATGAGGTACAACTGTTGGAAATCGACATCCCTGTCCGCTTTCGCGAAAGCGGATTTAAATCAAACTTTGGAGGAAAGCTACAACAGGAAGGCACAAAGCTCCTGTTGGAATTGGCTCCTTATTCCTTTGAAATACTAACTAATTCAAATTAAGTTGGCTTGTTTTTGGTAAAGCGAATTTTGAAATAGAGCAATAGCAGCGCCAGAAATATTACGACCCCATTGGTGATCATCAGCGGGGCATCATTTTGCATTATACCATAACAAAACCATAGGAAGACCCCCAAGTTAAAGATGATAAGCATCCCAAACGAAAGTCCGTCGGCCGATTTGGTTTTCCAGGTTTGAATAACCTGTGGTACGAATGCAATAGTTGTCAGGGTTCCAGCAAGCATACCCAGGTATTCAATCTCCATGCCCGGAATTTTTTTAAAAATTGAGGTCTTTGGTATAGATTCCGTTTTGTAGCGAATCCAAGGCCGAGCCACTTAATGTCAGGTTTGGCGCAATTCCTGTACTGATGGAGGAAAAGATTCCCAGTCCGTCAATAACATTGGAATAGGTCGGTAATTCCTGTGCGCTTGTGATACCAGTATTTGCTTCAGTAATGGCAATATATTGGCCAAGTGCCTCTCCACCACCAATAATGACAAAGTCCATTCCGATCCAGGTGCGATTGATACTTGGTTTAGCCACTAATTGGCTTTGCAGGAAAGTGAAAAAATCGGTGCCACTTTGTGAGTATGTCGTAATTCCACTGGAGCCATTATCATTCCGGGGTACTGCGTTGGCAAACTGCCATACTAGTTCCCGTTCTACAGCCGGATCCGGATCTTCCAGATCGTTTTCCAGAAAGTGGATAACGAGTTTCAGGTCAAAGACCCGAGCCTCATCACCTGACTGCCAGCGGAAATCCCGATCGCGCTCATATTTAAAATCAATCGTACCTGCACCAATTCCGGTTGGAACAATTGCTCCGACGATAGAGGCATCTGCGGTAATAAGTGGTTGATCGTCGCCCCGGTTAAGGAGCAGGCGAATATCTTCTCCGCCAGAAAAGGGCATATCTGCTGCATCAAATGTGTAGAGATAATTCGGACTGGAAACAAAGGCGCCTGAATCACGCGGGATACCGATATCATCTCCATTTACCCGGTTGAGCGTTACGCGTTCTCCGGTGCTGAGTTTTTGGATTTCAACAGTGAGGTTCTCATAATAGATTGAATCCGGGATCAAGGCCAGATCTTCTGCGTTTTTATCCGGATCAACAAACACCTTTTCAATACGGATATAGTGTGTTTGGTCATCTTTATCGAGTAAACCATATACCACCGGAATATCTTTCCAGTCGGCTGTCAGTTTAATTTCATCGTTGCAGGATGGCAGGATAAGTGCTGCCACAAAAAGGATACTAAGTAGTCGTATAGTTTTCATGATGCAAAAGTAAACTATTGGATTAGAATACGAAAGCCTTAAAACGAACACTATGCCGTAGGGCAGACTATCTCTCCGTCTTTATTAATATCTTGCAGCCTATCAGACAAAACAGCGATCAACTAAACAAATTTACATGTCAGTAAATAAAGAAATCAAGCGCATTACAACCCATGTGTTGCAGGCGATGAAGGCCCAAAATGAGCCAATTAGTATGCTCACGGCCTATGATTTTTCGATGGCTCGAATATTGGATGAGGCCGGCATTGATGTATTATTGGTAGGGGATTCAGCTTCCAATGTAATGGCCGGGCATGAGACCACGCTGCCCATTACGCTTGATCAAATGATCTATCATGCAGCTTCGGTTGTGCGGGCCGTGAAGCGGGCTTTGGTAGTTGTAGATTTGCCATTTGGTTCCTATCAGGGAAACTCTAAAAATGCCTTGGATTCCACTATCCGGATTATGAAAGAAGCCGGGGCCCATGCAGTTAAAATGGAAGGTGGACGCGAGATACAGGAATCAATTATTCGGATTCTGTCGGCCGGTGTACCTGTAATGGGGCATTTGGGATTAACACCACAGAGTATTTATAAATTTGGAACCTATACGGTACGTGCCCGGGAGGAAGAAGAAGCGGAGAAATTAATATCTGACGCCAAACTTTTACAGGAATTAGGCTGTTTTGCACTTGTATTGGAAAAGATTCCTGCAAATTTGGCTCGGCGGGTTTCGGAGGAACTCCTCATTCCAACTATTGGTATTGGAGCCGGATCCGGCGTAAATGGCCAGGTGTTGGTTACTCATGATTTGTTGGGAATTACAAAAGATTTTCAGCCACGGTTCCTGCGCCGATACCTGGAATTGTTTGAGGAGATTAAAGTAGCTGTAGAAGCATATATTTCGGATGTACGGTCCGGTGATTTTCCAAATGACAAAGAGCAGTATTGATCGATCACATGGATAAAAGACTCATCATTGGCGGGATTTTTCTCGCCATAGCAATAGCTGCGTTGGTAGGTTTTAAGCAATATAAAATGTACTTGCTTCCAAATGTGCCAGCGGATCTAAAGGAGGATATTGTTAATATTCCGACGGGTTCTGATTTTGAAGAGGTTATGGCTATTCTTGTTTCTCAGGGAATTCTGCGGGACTCAGCCGGGATCAGTGCGCTCGGCTTTCGTGTAGTGGCCAAGCGGATGAATTATATAAAAAATCCTATGCGTGCGGGCAGGTTTCGGGTGAAACCCGGGTGGAGTAATGTAAGTTTGATCAGGCACCTGCGCAGTGGACAACAGGAAACAGTAAAAGTGGTGCTCAACAGCGAACGCCTGCCCGAAGATGTAGCCACAGTAGTTTCCTCTTTTTTAGAACCGGATGCTCAGGAATTTTTGGCTGCATTTGAAAACACGGAGTTGCTTCAAAAAATGGGGTATAAGCCCGAAACCCTGATTGCCCTGTTTATTCCCAATACCTACGACTTTTTCTGGAACACCACTCCTGAGGTTTTTCTGGAACGGATGCAAAAGGAAAATAGCCGTTTCTGGAGCCAGGATAATCGCCTGGAAAAAGCGAAAAAGCTGGGATTGAGTCCGGCTGAAGTATATACGCTGGCTTCTATTATCGGAAAAGAAACCAATCAGAATTCGGAAAAACCCCGAATGGCAGGCGTGTATTTGAACCGTTTAAAACAGGGAATCCTATTGCAGGCAGATCCGACTGCCGTTTTCGCTACCCGGGATTTTACTACCCGGCGCGTACTTAATTACCATACCAATTTCGACTCGCCTTACAATACATATAAGTATTTGGGCTTGCCACCCGGACCCATCTCTATGGCTTCAATTTCAAGCATTGATGCGGTTTTAAATGCCGAAAACCATGATTATATATTCTTCTGCGCTTTAGGAGACGGATCTGGTTTGCACGCTTTCGCGGAAACGCTATCCGGTCATAACCGGAATGCACGTATCTACAAGGAAAATCTCCGAAAACGCGGACTCCGGTAAAACCCTTTAATGACAAAAAGGCAGTAATTTTGTCAGACGGACTGACATTTTTCGGAAATTCTCCGGTCTGAATCCGTAAAATCGGCAGGATTATCGCTTGGCACGCCTATTGATTAGTAGTTGTTGTGTAGCTTTCAAGTACACACTAATTTGAAACATTGACAACAAAACTAAATATATAGGCATGAGTAAAATTATTGGTATTGACCTTGGCACAACCAACTCCTGCGTTGCCGTAATGGAAGGTAATGAGCCTGTGGTAATCCCGAATGATGAGGGAGGCCGCACGACTCCTTCTGTTGTTGCATTTATGGACAATGGAGAACGCAAAATAGGTGGACCGGCAAAACGTCAAGCCATTACAAACCCGACCCGCACCGTTTCTTCAATCAAACGCTTTATGGGCAATCGTTTTTCGGAAGTTTCCGAAGAAGCTAGCCGTATGTCTTATAAGGTAAATAAAGGAGACAATGACACCGTTCGGGTAGGCATTGATGATAGAGAATATACCCCACAGGAGCTTTCTGCCATGGTTCTTCAGAAGATGAAGAAAATTGCAGAAGACTATTTGGGTTCTGAGGTGACAGAAGCAGTTGTAACTGTTCCTGCATATTTTAATGATTCACAACGCCAGGCTACGAAAGAAGCAGGCGAAATTGCCGGATTGAAAATCCGCCGGATCATTAACGAGCCAACTGCAGCTGCACTGGCTTATGGTCTGGACAAACGCGATAAAGATATTACCATTGCGGTGTATGACTTAGGTGGTGGTACATTTGATATTTCCATCCTGGATTTGGGTGAAGGCGTTTTTGAAGTAAAATCTACTAATGGAGATACCCACCTTGGTGGTGACGACTTCGACCATGTACTAATTACCTACATGGCTGATACCTTCAAACAACAGGAAGGGATTGATCTTCGCAAAGACCCGATGGCATTGCAGCGCTTGAAAGAAGCTGCAGAGAAAGCTAAAATCGAGCTTTCATCTTCTACTGAATCAGAAGTAAATCTACCTTATATCACGGCTGTAGATGGTGTGCCTAAGCACCTCGTACTGAAAATCAGTCGCGCGAAATTTGAGCAATTGGCTGATGATCTGGTACAGCGTACCCTGGCACCTTGTGCCCAGGCACTCAAAGATGCCGGTCTGGAAAAATCAGATATCGACGAGGTAATTCTGGTTGGTGGTTCTACCCGTATCCCTGCCATTCAGCAGGCGGTTGAAAACTTCTTTGGCAAAAAACCAAACCGTGGTGTAAACCCGGATGAGGTTGTTGCGATTGGAGCATCTATCCAAGGTGGTGTATTGAGCGGTGATGTACAAGATGTACTGCTGCTTGATGTTACCCCACTTTCTATGGGTATTGAAACCATGGGTGGTGTATATGATGTGGTCATTGAGGCCAACTCTACCATTCCAACTAAAAAATCGAAAGTATATTCTACCGCTGCCGACAATCAGCCTTCTGTGGAAATTCACATTCTGCAGGGTGAGCGTTCAATGGCACAGTATAACAGAACAGTTGGTCGATTCATTTTGGACGGTATTCCGCCAGCGCCTCGTGGGGTGCCACAGGTTGAAGTAACCTTCGACATGGATGCCAATGGTATTCTGAATGTATCTGCCAAAGATAAAGGCACTGGTAAGGAACAAAAAATCCGTATCGAGGCATCTACCGGACTTTCCAAAGAGGAAATCGCCCGGATGAAAATGGAAGCCGAGTCTAATGCTGATTCAGATCGGGAAGCACGCGAGCAGGTTGAAAAACTGAATGCTGCCGACTCCCTGGTATTCCAGACAGAAAAACAGCTGAAAGAATACGGTGATAAAATTCCGGATGAGAAAAAATCTGTGATTGAAGCTGCTGCTGCCGAACTAAAAGCAGCGCATCAGGCACAGGATTTTGCGAAGATTGAAACAGCTTCAGAAGCACTCAACGCTGCATGGCAGGCTGCCAGCCAGGAGATGTACCAGGCTACGCAAGAAGCTAATGCAGGCGCTACTCCAAACGGAGAAAGTACAGATGATGCAGGAACCGGAAAAACCGGTGCAACCGAAGACGTTACAGACGTAGAATTTGAGGAAGTAGATAAGGATTAAAAGTAGTCCTTATTCCAAATAACAAACCGCCATTTTCGGATATTCCGGAGGTGGCGGTTTTCTTTTTTTAGTAACCAATCTTTTTACCTTTGTCCACATCCAAAATCGCATGAATCTCTAACCAATAATATGAAGGCTTTATGGAAATAATTGATGGAAACAAGTTGGCAAAAACCATTAAGGAAGAACTTGCCCAGGAAGTAGAGCAGATAAAGGCAAATGGCGGAAAAATACCCCACCTGGCTGCTGTACTGGTTGGCAATGATCCTGCCAGTCAGTCATATGTGCGCAGTAAAGTGCGTAGCTGCGAAATGGTTGGTTTTGAAAGTACGATGATCACGCCTGATGCCGATGTGAGTGAGGCAGAACTGCTCGATATAGTCAAACAACTCAATGAAAATCCGGAAATCGACGGATTCATTGTGCAGCTTCCCCTGCCTGCCCATATTGATGCGGAGAAAGTGACGCTGGCTATTGATCCCAAAAAAGATGTCGATGGATTCCATCCACAAAATTTTGGTCGAATGGCGCTGGGTTTGCCCTGTTACTTGCCTGCGACGCCTTTTGGAATTATTACCATGCTGGACCGCTACGGCATCGAAACCAGTGGAAAACATTGTGTGGTGCTGGGTCGAAGTAATATCGTTGGTACGCCAATCAGCCTTTTGCTTTCGCGGAAAGCGAAGGTGGGAAATTGCACAGTCACCATCACCCATAGCCGCACCAAAAATATCGGTGAAGAACTGCGCCGGGCAGATATTATCGTAGCTGCAATCGGAATTCCCCATTTTGTGAAAGCAAACATGGTCAAGGATGGGGCTGTCGTCATTGATGTGGGCATCAATCGGGTGGATGATGCGACTGCAAAACGAGGATACCGTCTGGTGGGCGATGTAGATTATGCCGAAGTAGCGCCTAAATCCAGCTTTATTACACCCGTTCCCGGTGGCGTTGGTCCGATGACAGTCACCTCCCTGCTTTTGAATACTTTACGTGCATCCCGAAAAGAAGTTTACGATTAAGCTATGGCATTTATAAAATATCAATTTGATTGCGCGCCGGAATTGGCCGATGCCTTGCTGGGTTTACTTAGTGAGTTGCCCTTTGACTCTTTTCAGGAAGAACCAGGTTGTATTCAGGCCTATCTGGCGGACACCTATTCAGAATCTGAGATGCGCACACAACTGGACGAGATCCAGCCGATCATTCCCTTTCAACTGAAGGTGGAAGAAATGGAAAACGTAAACTGGAATGCCGTTTGGGAGTCCAGCTTCAAACCCGTTCAAATCGGCACCTTTTGTGGCATCCGTGCGAGCTTTCATCCGGTATTTGATCCGCCAGTACAATATGAGATTCTGATAGACCCTAAAATGGCTTTTGGTACCGGCCACCATGAAACCACTGCTTTGGTAATTGGCATGATGGAAAGCATGGATATTGCCGGCAAGCAGGTCTTTGATTATGGTTGTGGAACCGGCATTTTGGCTATCCTCGCAAAGATGATGGGTGCCGATCAGTTAGACGCAGTTGATATCGAAGAAGCAGCGTACGAAAATACCCTGGAAAACGTTCTGAATAACGGTGTATCTGATATTACTGTTTTTCAGGGAGATATTTCTGTTGTTCCTGATAAAGCGTATGACCTGATTCTGGCAAATATTAACCGAAATGTTATCCTGCAAAGCCTCGCCGAATTGGCAAAACGTTTGAAACCCGAAGGCCAGTTAATCATTTCCGGTTTTTTGAAAGCAGATGTCCCTATGATGGAAGAAGCTATTCTTCAAAATGGGTTTCAGCGAAAGCGCACCGAAGAAAATAATAATTGGATTAGTATGGAGTTAATCCGGAACTAGCATTCCGGCTAATTAATTTTACTTCAAGTCTGAATAAATAATCGCCTCTATGATCCGTCAGTTCGTATTGCTTTTCCTTGGTTTATTGGCTGGAAGCCAGCTCATGTTGGCCCAGGGCCCGGATTCATTCTCGGAAGAGCCTCGTGCTTTTATGAATGAATTAAAGGACTTCATGACTGCCAGCAAGCAAAAGGTTATGGAAGACCTTTATGACACCTTTTCCGATCAGATGGATGCGGCACTTTATACTCCGGAGGAATTTCAGGTAATCCGCACAACGGCCAATGCCATGTTGGCGCAGCGAATGCCTCCCAATCCGTATTTCACAGAATATTTTCAGGCCCTTGTTTTGGTGAAAGACGATGCTGCGGGTGCCCAGCGATTTACTGAATGGCATGGCATCCTAAATGAGATGTTAACTGCCATGGAGAGTCGGAAATACAAACCCTACCAACTTTTTCTCCAGTTTTCGGCCGGCTTTTTTGAGCGGAAGGCCTTTCGGGTGACCACAACCGGTATGAATTGGTATGCGGATAGCGATAACTTAAAAATGGCGTTTAAAGACGGCGAACCGCAAATTTATTTTTCGGAGCTTGATCTACATGGGGTTCGGGGATCTGACTCTATTATGATTTCCAAAACCAGTGGCACCTTTCTTCCTGCAGAGGAAGTATTCAATGGCAAAGGTGGCCGGGTTACCTGGGAGCGTTTTGGGCTTTCGCCGGATATATACATCGAACTGGGGAGTTTTCAGATTGAAGTAAAAAAGAGTTTGTATGAGGTAGCGGATGCAAAATTGCATTACCCTCAATTCTTTGGTGATCAGCTCGTTGCCGGAAAATTTGAGGACAAGGTGATGAGTAACATTCAGCAAAACATGAACTCCTATCCGCGTTTTGAAACGAATGAGTCGCGCGTTGAAATTGAAAATATTGGAGAAGGCGTGTCCTATCGGGGTGGGTTTCGCTTACAGGGAACCACCGTTTATGGAATCGGAAATACTGCCTCTCCGGCTGTTATTGAAATTCGCAAACCGGATAATTCGCTATCCTTTCGGGGATCTGCCGAGTCATTTACTATTCGGCGGGGCGAACTTATCGTTGCCGACCAGGTTGACGGCACCGTTTACTTTGGCCAGGATAGCCTGTATCATCCCTCTGTCAATGTGCGTTTTGAAATCGAATCCAGAGAACTGGAACTTACACGGGGGAATCGCGCCAGCGATAAAAATCCCTTTTTCAGTTCGATGCACCAAATGAATCTGGAAGCCGATAAGATCAATTATTATATGAATGGGGATTCGATTTTAATCGGAGAAAAAACCCTCAATATATCCAAACGAAATACGCCGGTTGTATTCGAATCACTTCAGTTTTTTAGCGAAAACGATTATTACCGTTTTCAGAATATTTCCACCTACAACCCGATTGCGGTTATTCGCGCGGTTGCGGATCGGGACGGACGCGTGCTAAATGCCGATTATCTGGCCGAACGAATTGACTCCCGTTTTTCCGTGGAAAACATCCAATCCCTGCTATATGATCTGGTCGAAAAGGGATTTGTGGATTATGATTCGGATCTCAATGAGGTGGTGGTAAAAGATAAGATTTTCCACTACGTTGACGCCAGCCAGAAAAAAGTTGATTACGATTTTCTTCGAATAGAATCGGAAACCAAAGAAACCAATGCTGTGTTCCTGCCTACAAAGGGCGAAATGTTGGTGGAAGGTGTTGATTATATCGAATTTAGTCAGGCACAGAAAGTGGCAGTTAATCCCTATGGGGGCCAGGTAGAATTTGGTCCGAATCGCAATCTCGATTTTGGGGGCCGCATTTATGCCGGACTGACAACCCTCGACGGAAAAGATTTTCATTTTGAGTATGATCCCTTTCACGTGGTACTGGATTCTGTGCGCTATTTTAATATGTTCTTTTTGTCTGATTCCCTGGACGGGAAAGGCAATCAGGTTGGGTTGTCGCTGGCTTCCAGGATAGAACATCTCTCCGGCGTGTTGTTGATTGATGCGCCTGCCAATAAGGCCGGATTGGAAGATATTGCGCTGTTTCCTTCGCTGAATTCCAAAAGAAACTCCTTTGTATATTATGATTTTATCGAAGGGTTTAAAGGTTCATACAAGCGGGATTCCTTTTATTTTGAATTAAAACCATTCAGCCTGAATGGGCTGGATAAATACAATCGGGCAGATATTGCTTTTAAAGGGAAGATGGTGTCTGCGGGCATTTTCCCCGATTTTGAAGAAACGCTGGTGATTCGGGAAGAGGATGAATCACTGGGTTTTGTTTCTGAGACACCCAAGGAAGGTTATCCGACCTACGGAGGCAAAGGAGAATATGTCGGGAATGTGGACCTGAGTAATCGGGGCTTTCTCGGACAGGGTACTTTAACTTACCTGGGAGCTTCCATTAACTCCGAGGATATTATTTTCCAACCGAATCTGACCACCGGAAGTGCCCGGGAGTTTTTCATGTCTGAAGTGCGAACGGGTGGGGTAGAAGTGCCTCAGGCAAAGGGGATTGACGTATCGCTGGAGTGGCGACCTTATAAGGATAGTATGTATATCTATTCGCAGGAAGCGCCTTTTGAAATTTTCCAGGATGGCCTGCACAATCTGGAAGGAACACTGGTTTTGACTCCGACTGGTCTGAAAGGAAAAGGACTATTCAGTTGGGATAAAGCAGATATGCGTTCATCTTTATTTTCCTTCGGTGCACATTCCATTCAGGCAGATACGACCAACCTGCGCATCAAGGCATTTGATTCGGATAAGCTGGCTATGGTGACCGAAAACCTCAATGGTTCAGTGGATTTTGATAAAGGGGTGGGATCATTCCATGGAAATGGAGAAACCCTGATCTCTGAACTGCCCTTTAATCAGTATGAAACATCCATGCAGGCATTTGACTGGGACATCAATGCCGAGCGGGTCACGTTTATGGTAGATCCAGGGGAAAAAGGTCGCTTTTTGTCTGTCCACCCGGATCAGGACTCCCTGCGCTTTGAGTGGGAAACCACCACCTTTGATCTGAAAACAAATGAATTGGATGTCGGCGGGGTAGATTATATCATTAGTGCGGATGCTTTTATTTATCCGTCAGAGGGAAAAGTGAAGATTGGTCCTGGCGGACGCATTGATTCCCTCTTTGATGCCCGGATTGTGGCAGATACGCTTTCCCAATACCACGTTATTAATCGGGCAACTGTACAGGTGCTCGGCCGAAAGGATTTTACAGCTCGCGGATTTTACGAATACAACATCGGCGACCGGGCGCAGGAAATTGATTTCCAGGATATTGTCGGCGAGCGCGTAGGTAAAGGAAATCGACGTACCAAACCTGTAGCGACACGGGCTACCGGAGAAGTTAGTCCGGAAGATCGATTTTATATTGACACAAAAACAGAATTCCGGGGTAAGATTCAATTGTCCTCAGATAGGCCGGAACTGCATTTTAACGGCTTTGCCCGCCTGGATTCCAATTTGCCGAATCCGCATTGGTTTACCGTCGATTTTGACGGGGATAAACGCGACCTGAGTATTCGCTTTGAAGACCCCCGAAACTATGAAGGAGAAATGCTCGAAACAGGGCTATTTCTCAGCAAAGAAACCACCCGGATTTATCCGCGGGTCATGGCACCACTTTTCTTCCGGAAAGATCGTCCTATCCTGCAGGTAAAAGGCCTTTTCAATTACGATGAAGAACGCGACCAGTTTATCTTTTCCGATTCTCTGAAAATGGTCGAACAGGGGCAATTGAAAGGAAATAAACTGGTTTATAACAATGCTACGGGTAAGGTAGAGGCTGAGGGCCGGATCATCCTGGGTGATGGATTAAAATACATCTCCATTGAATCTGCTGGTGAACTTACCACGGATATTAATGTAGTAGCTGGTGATACCCTGACAGGTGGACCCTTGACCTCCGCTATCGTGCAGGGAGAAATTATGGCTGGCATCAATCTGATCCTGCCGGATGATTTAGTAAAGGTTTTTGAGAATGACTTCCTTTCCAGCAGTTTTGATGCGAGTCCGGTGGTTTATGCCGGAGATGCCAATTTTTATATGAAGGCTGCATCTGAGTTATTTGAAGACAATCAGGATGTCCGGCAGGCTATTGCCGGCGTGACGCTCAATGATTTTGCGATTCCGTCGAAGTTTAATAAATACACCTTCCTGTTTCCAAAAATTCCGGTAAAATGGGATCCGGATTACCAGTCCTTTGTTTCCACAAAAACAGTGTTGGCACTCGCGAGTATCAATGGTGAAGTTTATAACCGGAACATCACTGCCTATTTTGAATGTAAAATGCCTATTGATGATGATGATCGCCTATATCTCTACATCAAATCACCGGGCGGATTTTATTACTTCTTTGGCTTTAAACAAGGTATCATGAGTGTTGTTTCGGATAATACCCGTTTTAATGATATCATTATCAATATGAAGGATAATGACCGGATCTATAAAATGGACGATGGGAACACATACGAAATTCAGGCAGTAGATCCAAGTACAGCGAGTGCGTTTTTGCGTCGGGTTCAGGCGGTACAATAGGGCGTCTGCCGGGGGCGGACTAGTTTTTCTGTGATTCTGTGATTCTGTGATTCTGTTTTTCTGTGAGTTAGTTGTTTAGTGGGTTAGTTGTTTTCCGCGAGAAAAAAGCTCAGCGTCTCCGCGAGAAAAAAAATTAGCGCTCAGTTTAAATTGCAAGGTGCTCTAAAGTTTAAAGTTTAAAGTTTAGAGTTTAAAGATTAGAGATTAGAGATTAAAAATTCAGGATTCTTCAGATGTCTCAGCGTGAAAAAAATTTAGCGGCTCCGCGAGAAAACGTAAGATTTCTCTAAGAATTAAAAATTAAGATTTAAAACTTCTTCAATCGTCTCAGTGTGATAAAAACTCAGCGGCTCAGCGTGAAAAAAATTTAGCGGCTCCGCGAGAAAACGTAAGATTTCTCTAAGAATTAAAAATTAAGATTTAAAACTTCTTCAATCGTCTCCGCGAGAAAAAGCTCAGCGTCTCCGCGAGAAAAAAGTTTAGCGATCCGTTTAAAATGAAAGGGCTCTAGAGATTATAGGTTATAGATTAAAGATTCTTCAGATGTCTCAGCGTGATAAAAACTCAGCGGCTCCGCGTGAAAAAAAAAACTCTAAAAAAATCAGCCTCTCTGCGTGAAAATAAAAGCTCTGCATGAAAAAAGAAAAAGCCGAAGCGATTGCTGCTATACTGGAAGCGTTGTACCCGGAAACACCGATTCCGCTGGAACATCAGGATCCATATACCTTGTTGGTTGCGGTGCTCTTGTCTGCACAGTGTACCGACGTGCGGGTAAATCAGGTAACACCGGAATTGTTTTCTTTGGCAGATAACCCGGTGGACATGGCTGAGGTGCCCGTAGAAGACATAAAAGCCATCATCCGGCCCTGTGGCTTATCTCCCCGAAAAAGTCAGGCGATATCTGATCTATCCAAAATTCTTATTGAAAAACACGGCGGCCAGGTACCCGATAATTTTGAAGATCTGGAAGCCTTGCCGGGCGTCGGACATAAAACGGCCTCCGTGGTCATGTCGCAGGCATTTGGCTATCCGGCTTTTCCGGTTGATACCCACATCCATCGGCTGGCATACCGCTGGGGTTTGTCAACAGGCAAAAATGTAGAGAAAACAGAAAAAGACCTAAAGCGCCTGTTTCCGGAAAATACCTGGAATAAGCTGCATTTACGGATTATTTATTTCGGCCGGGAGTACTGTCCTGCACGCGGACACGATCCGAATGTTTGTCCGATTTGCAGTAAATATGGACGGAAGAGTTTGTTTGGTTAGGAAAATTAAATTTTTGTATGGCACGAGATTTAATCCTTCAAATGCATTCCTTTACAGGAATTGCAGTCTTCATAATAGGGCTTTTGCAGCTTGTTTTAAAAAAGGGAGGAAAGCGGCATGTTATTCTTGGTCAGTGTTACATCTTCGGATGGTTCGCTCTCTTATTGACGGGAGCATACCTTGGCGGACCATTGATAACTTTAATTGGAATTTTTGGCTTTTATTTTGCTCTTACAGGTTCCAGGATTGCAAAACTAAAAAACAAGGACTTACAACTTTTTGATAAAATTACTATTCTTGTAAGTATTGTAGTGATGATCTCGATTTTGTATTACGGGATTAAACTTTTTGCAAAGGGAAATACTTCAGCCGGTATTGTTTTTATGGTATTCGGTTTACTTTTTTTATTAACGCTTCAAAAAGACCTAAGAAAGTATGTAGGTATTGGTCCAACGGTACAGACAAAATATGGTAAGCTGGATTGGTATTTTGAGCATTTAAATCGAATGAGTATTTCCTTCATAGCTGCTGTAACAGCATTTACATCAATTCAAAATGTCTTCCGGAATAATACATTAAACTTTCTTTTGCCTACTGCAATCGGATTAATTTTGATAACTTTTTTTGTTAAACGCTTATCAAAGAAAATGAGTAATAACTAGATTTTAGAGCGTGTTTGGGTATAGCAGCGCTATGGGGCGAAAAAAGGCTATAGTGAGGTTCCACGCGTTGTTGAGGTTATTAGAGTGTTGGCTGCATAAAAAAACAAAAATGAATCCCTTTTCCACTACATATAAAAACGATACGCCTGACAATATTCTGGTCAGCGAAATTCTTGACGGCAATAAAAAGGCATTGAATGGGCTGATCCTTAGGCACCAGCCTTTCATTTATAATATCGCCTGGAAAATGACAGGCGACCCTATGCAGGCTCAGGATTTAACACAGGAAGCATTATTGAAAATTGTCTCCAGTTTAAGTTCGTTTAAAGCTAACAGTTCTTTTCGGACCTGGGCGTACAGGATAGTACGAAACCACTTTTTAAACGACCAGAAAAAACCAAGCAACCAGTTTGCTTCCAATTTTGAAGAGCTGGGGAATATGCTGGATTCCAGCGAGAGTATAGATCTGACTCCGGAAGAGCAAGAGCATAAAAAAGAAGAAATACGTGAAGTCAGGTTACAATGCCTTTCCGGTATGTTGCTTTGCCTTACCAAAGAGCAACGACTCATCTACATTATCGGGGATATTTTCGGTGCTGACCATAATATAGGTTCAGAGATTATGGAAATATCAAAAGACAACTACCGGAAAAAGTTGAGTAATGCCCGTAAGGACCTACATAATTTTATGCTCAATAAATGTGGATTGGTGAATAAATCAAATCCATGTAGGTGCCATAAAAAAGTAACTGTTGCACTTGAAAACGGTATGATTGACGCAAAAAACCTGCTATTCAATCAAAAAGAGTTCTCGACCTTCAAGAAAACGCTGGAGCCGGATGCCAACTATCTGGTGGATGAAGCAGAACAATTGTACGCAGAATTGCATCGAGACCACAGCTTCAAAACGCAGTTTGATAAAAAGAATTTCCTGGAAATCATCCTGGAAAGCCCCAATTGGCGGGATCGGTTGAATTTGAACTGATTTTTTTTCTCCAAAGTGTTCACACATTTAAAAACCTCTTGTCTAAGATGATAAAGAGGTTTTTTTTATGGTGTTTCTGCGCATTTTCTTAATTCTATACGGGATGATCGCTCTTGGAACGGGATTCCTGGGGGTGAGCGCTTCATTTGATCCTTCCACGGCGACTCCGATTCAGGATAACAATCATCGGTTTGTTGCCGCTATTTGGGCGTCTATGTCACTGGCATTTTTCTATGTTGCCTGGAATCCCTCAGAAGTAACGCTTTTCCGGTTCTTAATGGTTGCCGTTTTTGTTGGTGGTCTCGCCCGGACTTATGGATTACGGTATTACCCGGCAACTCCCTTTACCATTTTTGGCATTTTGATAGAATTGGTACCAACCGCACTTATGCTTTGGATGCATACCAAACTGGTAAATTCAGGTTTACTCTAATATAATATTTCACAATCAATATGAAGCAAGCAAAACAAAAAGTACTTATAACAGGTGGTGGTTCCGGTATCGGACTATCACTTGCCCGCAAGTTTTTAGATCATGGACATACCGTTATCATTACGGGAAGGAATCTCTCCAAATTGGAAAAAGTAAAAGCGGAACTCCCGCTTATCTATATTTTCCAAAGTGATGTAACCAAAGAAGAAGATGTAGTGAAGTTGGTTGAACAAACCCGGAAAGAATTTGGTGGTATTGATGTGCTGATCAATAATGCAGGCATCATGAATTTGGTGGACGCCGGAAATGAAGCCAATGATCTACAGAAGCAATTCGAAGAAATAGAGATCAATTATCATGCGCCGATCCGCATGTTGCATTACTTCCTGCCCCAGCTCAAGGAGAGTAAGAATGCCACGCTTATCAACGTCTCATCGGGTTTGGCTTATGTAACGTTTTCGCAGGCTCCGGTTTATTCAGGTACTAAATCGGCCCTTCATTTTTGGACAAAAGCCATACGACCACAGCTTAAACCATATAATATCCGGGTAGTTGAACTTTTACCGTCGGTAGTAGATACCCAGCTCGCTCATAATGCAGATTTGAAAGATGATAATCTGACCCCCATGCCACCCGATAAAATGGCAGATATTTTCTGGAAAGACTATTCGAAAGGCAAGGAAGAAATCACGCCGGGTCTTTCAAAACAACTAAAACTCATGAGTCGCCTGGCGCCAAAATTCATCTTCAATCAACTCAATAAAAAACCAATTCCAACTTCTAAATAAGGTACTTATTATGGACAATTTTACAATTATCAATTTACAGGCAATCATCGGTACGATCAGTATTATCCTTGCATTCAACTGGTGGATTAAACCTCGTGTCGCAAATCTGCCGATTCATGACGCTCTGCTGCCTTTTGTATTTTTAAATACCTTCCGATATCTGGGTTTATCCTTTATGGCCAAGGAGCAGTTTTATTCCGGATTTCCCAGTACATTCCTAAACACGGTGGGTATTTGGGATATGTCCACAGCCATTCTTGCCATAATTGCGGCTATTGCATTAAAAAATAAATGGAAATTTGCTATTCCCTTGGTATGGGTATTTAACATAGTTGGATTTTCAGATCTGATTACTGCATTTCCACAGTTCTTTGGGTTAGAACTCTATGCCCACGACTTAGGCTTTATCTGGTTAATGTTTATTACCTATGGTTTAATGACCTTCCTCAGTCATATCTATATTTTTTCCAGACTGATTAAAAAAATCAGAAATAAATAAACATGAAAAAGATACTACCCTATATTACCATTCTGGCCATCGGAGCTTTTGCAGGTAATATGATAAACATTGGCTTGAGCTATGCCATACATTGGCAATCACTCGATCCGATCGAATTTATGGAAACCTTTAAAGTAGATTTTCCGCTTTTATTGGGTCCGACTGCGGCAACCCTGTTACCCGCCTGGCTGGGAAGTCTTTATCTTTTTATAATGGCACCCCAAAAAACGGAAAGTCGAAAAAACTGGATGTACGCCTTTATTGGAATATCGATTACGGTACTGCAAACGTCCGTTTATCACTTACCCATGAATTTGGATTTTATGGCACTGAAATACGATGCAGCAACTGCTGCTGGTAAACTACAAGGTTGGGTCATATTCCACTGGATACGGGTTGTGGTGGCAATCGTTGCGGGAGTATATGCCTTAGTGGGTTTTCAAAAATCAATTCATTAAAATGATAACCTTATTCATTTTATTAAGCCAGCATTTTACTGTTCAGCCGGAAAGGAACCTTAAAATCATCAATATATACCCAAACGAAAGTGGTTTACACCCTTCGGTTGTGAGTTCGCTTCGCTCACTTGGGAAGCTAGCGCGAAGCCAAAGTGGACAGCTGCAGTGGCTAGTGAAAACGACTCAAATCATTTCGCTTCGGGTATAATTCTGAATAATCAGCCAGAAACATGTGAATTATGTAACTTTTTTTTACTAAAGTGTAACATAGTTAGGCACAATGTTGACCAATTTTGTTTAGTAGTAATAATGCTACTGAAAAAAGTTGAAAATGAAACACCTGCACTTAATCTGATGTCATTAACACTTCGGTGTGATGCTGACTGATTTTTTTACGTTTCCGAGAAATACTAAATAAAAAATTCCTGATTCGATTTAGTAATTATCTTTTAGATTATTAATTGAATACTTTTTAAATCTGGATTTTTTTACTCCCCCCCCGCAATACTCGATACAAAGTGGTTTACGCCCTTCGGTTNNTTGTGAGTTCGCTTCGCTCAGTTGGAAAAGCTAGCGCTAAGCCAAAGTGGACAGCCACAATGGCAAGTGAAAACGACTCAAACCACTTGCGCTTGGGTATAAAAGAGGAAGTTTTTACACCTCCTCTTGAGAATTACCGCTGTTTATTCTATTCTACGATTTCAATGGTGATATCCTGAAATTTGATAAGCCCATATTAAAGAAGTTGAAACTTATTCTATTCTTTAATTAATGGGTGAATATATCCGGATGCCAATCCCCCCTCCCTTGAAAGTGTGGAAATACTTTTCACCTTCTGTATCTATTTAGCACATTCCTTTAATAGGTAATCTTTGCCGAAAACCCTAAGGTTTTTATTTGAAAGTGGTCTGCTTTCAAAATGAAATTGCATCGGAGTTGCATACAATAATAAATACCTGTTTTTCCAAAATTCATTTGTATGAAGATTCCTTTATTCTATGCTTTTTTAGTAGTATTCCTTCTCTTAATTCCCGCTGGTAGTTTTAGCCAGGCACCCAACCTGGGGTCCACCTCCGGATTTGCCTTATTCACTGCAGTCGGGGCATTTTCAAACGATGGAAATACTGTCGTGACTGGTGATATCGGTACCAATGTGGGCGCATTTACTGGCTTCCCACCAGGAATCGTCATCGGACAAATTTACGTTGCAGATGTCATCTCAGCCCAAGCTGCTGTTGATGTGGATGCTGCATTCATGGAGCTAAGCATGGTCACCTGCGGACCCGTTATTGGTGTGACTATGGGCAATGACCAGATTCTCACTCCCAATGTTTATTGCATTGGTGCAGCTTCTACCCTGGAAGGTGATTTGATTTTGGACGGACAATGTGACCCCGATGCCATTTTTATTATTAAAATTGACGGAGCATTGGCAACTGGAGTTAGTTCCAATGTTGTACTGACTAATTCCGCCTCTCTGTGTAATGTTTATTGGCAAATAAACGGAGCAGTATCCCTGGGTAATAATTCTGTTTTCAGAGGAACCATTCTAGCCAATGGGGCCATCACTTTATTGGAAGGTGCCACGCTTTTTGGTCGGGGACTGAGTCGTGAGGGTGCGATCGATTTACATAATAATGTGGTGGACATCGATATGCAGCCGGATGCATCTGTCATCACTGCAGGCAGCGCAGTTACTTTTTGCGAAGGCGGAAGCGTTATGCTGTCAGGAAATTGTGGCGGCACGTGGAGCAATGGGAATACTAATGCCACCATCACGGTTAGCACCAGTGGCGATTTTTTCGTTACAACTACCAACGCTTGTGGTAGCGCCATTTCAAACCACATTATCGTAACAGTAAATACCCTTCCCGTTTGTACGATTAGTGGAAACACTACCATCTGTCAGGGAGAAGCAACCGAACTTTGTGCACCGGCAGGTGCAGTGTCCTATTTATGGAGCACAGGAGTAAGTACGAATT
>JAGQWR010000144.1 GCA_020437105.1 Saprospiraceae bacterium | reverse complement strand
CAGCTAAAAGAAACGAGTCCGGGGGTTTATGCCCTGACTAATGGTACCTGTCAGTAGTATTCCGCACAATCTTTTTGTTTTGCTGCGAAAGTAAATTACTTTTGATTGGTAACCGGCGTCTTTGCCTATTCTAAATAGGTTTTTTGGAGCGTTTTTTCAATATTTGGCGCCGGTTACTTTATTGACCATTTAGCGCTTTTTCCTACTATATTTCCGAATTGGATAATCTTTTACATGCCACCTATCCAATCGTTCATTCGTATCCTGATTTTTCTGTTCCTGGTACCGATTACATTGGTAGCACAAGGCCCTCTTGATAAAAAAATCACGTATTCTGCACAGGATAAACCACTGGAAGACATCCTCTTTGAAATCAGTGATCTGGCCCAGGTGAGCATGACCTTTAGCTCAGATCTGGTTGCCGGTAAACGGGCATCCATTCAAGCCATAAACGAGCGATTAGGCTCGGTGTTAAACCGACTATTGATCGGTACCGGACTGGAAGTGCGCCTGGCAGGTTCGGTGCTGGTACTCATACCCATTCAAATAAAATCCAGATATACAGTCAGAGGCTACCTCACGGATGCCCAAACAGGAGAGCCTCTTATTGGTGCCAATATCTATATCAGCGGAAGAAACAGAGGTACTTCTTCCAATGATTACGGATTCTTCAGCCTGACCCTCGAAGAAGGCAATTGGTTACTCTTTTTTTCCTATCTCGGTTATCAAAGTGCGCAGCAAGTACTGACCCTGAATGGTGATCAGACGCTGGATATGGAACTCGAGCCCTCCCTCACTTTGGAAGAAGTTGTTATCACGGCACCAAGTGAAAGTGGCGATATCGGCACAGGTACGATCGGAAAACACCATTTTCTGGTTTCCGAACAAGACCGCCAGCCTGCCCTGGGAGGCGAAGTCGATGTACTTCGAACAAGCTATTTTTTGCCCGGTGTGCAAACCGGCGCCGATGGTTTTGGCGGGATATCTGTCCGCGGAGGCAATTCAGACCAGAATTTATACCTGCTCGACGGCGTGCCTGTTTATAATGCAACCCACCTGCTTGGAGTATATTCCGTGTTTAATTCCAGTGCCATCCACTCAGCCACGCTTTATAAAGGGGTGCTGCCCGCCCGTTATGGCGGCCGCGCGTCTTCCGTTATGGACGTTCGGATGAAAGAAGGAAATTTGAAAGAACCAAAACTGGAGGTTGATCTCGGCATGACCAGCGGAAAATTCACCCTGGAAGGTCCGTTACAAGGGGCAAAAAGCTCTTATATTATTACCGGCCGCCGTTCTTTTATAGACTTATATACTCGTCCGATAAGCCGCAATATCCGCGAAGCAAACGGCATTGATGGAGAGCTGGGTTATTTCTTTTATGACTTCAACGCCAAGATCAACGTTTCCGTTAGCAAGCGGGATCGCCTGTTTTTAAGCTTTTATAACGGAGGCGATAACTTCCAGAATACAGAGCAGGCTACCCAACAGCTCGGACAAAGTGATACCAGCCGACTGGAGGATGCCCGGCAACTTTTAAATTGGGGAAATACCATTGCTTCCTTCCGCTGGAATCACCTCTTGGGCAAACGTCTGTTTTCAAATACGACCATCACGTTTAGCCGCTTCTATTATCAGAGTCAGGAAGAATTAGATATCCGACTCTTTATCGATCCAACGGTTTTAAGTGCAGATTATCTCTTTTACCAGTATGCCTCCAATAACCGAGATCTGGCGGCCAAGCTTGACTTTGATTTTTCGCCTAACCCCAATCATTTTCTGCGTTTTGGTGCAAATTATACCCGACATCGTTTTCAGCCGGGTGCAGTAGTTTTCGATGAAACTGTTCAGGTGGACACCATTTCGGCTGAATCCATTGAGTTATTATTAGAAAAAAATCCATTGTCTTCCGACGAATTGGATCTCTATGTGGAAGACGAAATGCGGCTTGGTGAAAAATGGTGGTTGAATGTAGGCTTGCGCATCAATACCCTAAAGGTTAATGAAAAGTGGTACTTCTCCCCGCAACCCCGTTTTCAGCTGCGCTATTGGCTTAATCCCAGACTGGATGTGCGATTGGCTGCCGGCCGCGCAACCCAAAGCCTGCACTTGCTTTCCAATTCCGGCATTGGCCTGCCCCGAGACTTGTGGGTATCCGCCACCGAGCGGATCAAACCCATCCAATCCTGGCAATATACTCTGGGCATGGGCTGGCAATCTCCTACCGGTTGGGCTGCCTTAGTGGAAGGGTACTACAAAAGCATGAATAATTTATTGGGTTTTCAGGAAGGGGTATTAGCCAATATCGATGGCACAAACTGGCAAAACCTGGTCATTGTAGGTTCCGGAAAAGCCTATGGGGTAGAATTCTCTGCGGAGAAAAAAAGTGGAAAATGGACAGGAGCGGCAAGTTACAACCTGGCCTATGCCGATCGCACATTCCCGGACGAAAACCTGGGAAAAACCTTTCCCTATAAGCTGGATCGGCGTCATAATTTTGGAATAGCCCTGATGTATGCCATCAATTCAAAATGGAGCGCTTCCGCGAATTTCACCTATCGCTCTGGCGAACGAACGACTATTCCGCAGGCCTCCTATCTGTTTAATCAGCTCAATTTGCTTTACTCTGACTTTCCGCCTCAATTTCCTTTTTTCTTTGAGGCCTTTGATAATGGAACCAAGAATTCTGTTAAACTTCCGCCTTACCATCGATTGGACCTCAATCTGCAGTACCGGTTCAATCGCCCGAGGACCCATCATACCTTCGGACTGAACATCTACAATGCTTATGTCCGAAAAAATCCCTGGTATTATAGCCTCGTACGCCGACCGGATGAGAGTGGTGTTATCCGTTCGCAATATGTACAATACTCCTTTATACCTTTCCTCCCAAGCCTGCGGTATCGGATTGAGTTCTTTTCAAATAGGGAAGCGGTTCCTAAAATTCGATTCTAGAAGCCTTTTGTTCCTGGCTTTCAACCACTCCCACATAGAGCGATAACTCCCAACTTTTTTCTATAACTTTGGTTAGGTTTCTATCCAGAATACTGGTTTAGACTACATCCTCGTTTATGAAATACCCGCTGTACTTAAGTTTCGTTTTATTAGCACTGTTATCTTCCTGCGAAGATCCGGTGGATTTGGGTATTCCTCTTGTTGATCCCAAACTGGTGATCATCAGCAATTTTTCCGACCTCGATACGCTGGAAGTTGTAATCAGCAAGTCTCAAAATGCCTTCGAAGACGGTCCGACCGAATATGTCTCCAATGCCAAGGTGGACATCTTTCAGGGCAACACCTATCTGGAAACGCTAAAATTTGTAGATATAAACGATGCGATTTTCCCTTCTTATTACGTATCTGATTTTCTGGTTCCGGAAATAGGCAAGACCTATACCATTGAAGTTTCTGCTCCGGGCTTTGAAACCGTAAAAGCGGTGAATACGATTCCCGGGCCGGCAACATTAGATTCAACTACGCTAAACCTTGAGCTGGATATTGTCCAGCAGGATCTGACTTTCAATCAGGTCAATTTTACGGTCAGCTTAAAGCTGAAAGACCCGCCGGGTATTGAGAATTATTACCACCTGAGCTTTTATCAGGAGGGTTTTGATTATAAAATTGATATCAATGGCGATACCATCCGGGAAGCATTTTTTTCCCTGCCCCTGGCAGTGGAAGAGCTCGGCGGCGATGTGCCCCTGGTGCCTTACATTGACCGTCGCGGGGTTTTGCTCAAAGACTCCGATATGACAGGCTCCACCCTGGAGCTACTAACCTTCGAAGGCAATTTTCTTTTCAGAAGAAATGACCAGTTGTTGGGCGATTTCATCATTGAACTCCGCACCGTGAGCGAAGAATACTATCTGTATCATACCTCGCTGGCTCGCCAATACCAATCCAGTCTGGATCCCTTCTCGGATCCCGTTATCCTATTCAATAACATCGAAAATGGCTGTGGCATATTTGCCGGCTTTATTTCGAGGTTTTACCTGCTTGATTCAGGCCAATAGCTTTTTTTTTAATATTTCTT
>JAGQWR010000143.1 GCA_020437105.1 Saprospiraceae bacterium | reverse complement strand
TTTGGTCTATTCGGCTTCGCCGGTGGGTCTATTGCCTTTGGCTTTGGTCTAGCTTGCCTGTCGGCTTTGCGGTCTGAGGGCTGCGCCCTGTCGAGGGTCTAAGGTCGAGAGTCCACGTTTTAAACGGTTTGAACCTGAGCGAGCGAACTAAAATTGAGTTTAAGAATTATTTATGCTCGTTTTTTGAAAACATAATAAAACAAAACCCCTGAGAGGAGTAGAATCAACCCGGCATAAGCCTGTGTCGGACGAGCAATGAGGGTGTTGATGACAAAGGCCACACAGATGAAAATGAAGATGGCGGGTACAATGGGGTATCCGTGGGTGCGATAGGGGCGATCTTGCTGTGGTAGTCTTTTCCGGAAAATAAAGATACTGGCACCGGCCATAGCCATGAAGCAGATATCCATGAAGGTAACATAGGTAATGAGATTGGAGAAGGTGCCCCAGGCAATTAATAAAACCAAGGCCCAAACGGCCTGCACGACCATCGCATTAACTGGGGTGCCATATTTTGGATGCACCTTCGCTAAAGCGGAAAAAAATAAACCATCTTTGGCCATGGCATAATAAATACGGGGTGCAGACATGGTATAAATGGCTACCGTACCAAAAATGGAGATGGCAATAAATACGGCAACTAATTGACCACCCCAGGGAATGACGACCGCCAGTGCATCTCCGGCTACGCGTTCGGTGCCGGCAATAGCGGGAATAGGGAGTAGGAAAAGATAAGCCATATTTACCAGCACATAGGTAACTGTAACGATACCGGTGCCCAGTATCATAGCCCGCGGAATGGTGCGCTGTGGCTCAATGGCTTCTCCGGCCAGGTAGGAGGTATGATGCCAGCCGCCGAAAGACCATAAAACGCCAATCAGGGCAGTGAGTAAGGCGGTGTGAAGCGGGCTGGGAGCGGCCCTTCCCAGGCTCCATTCCAGGGTGATAGCATGTGGTTGGATGTATGCAAACCCTATCACGATAATGACCAGTATAGCCAGAAGTTTTCCGCCGGTAAAGATGTTGGAGAGCCATTGACTGATATTTACACCGAGGCAATTGATGGCGGTCAGGATAATAACTGTGGAGGCTGCCACGATCAACACGTCATTCGCCGAAAGGCCGGGAATGAAGAATTTAAGATATTCGGCGAAAGCCACCCCAAGTGCAGCCAATGCACCGGTATTAATAACCAGAAGAATCATCCAGCCGTAGAGGAAACCGGCAAGCGGACCATAAGCTTCTTTGAGAAAAACATAGACCCCGCCTGATTTCGGAAAGAGGCCACCAAGCTCCGCAAAAGTGAGGGCTCCGGTTAAGGCAATGATACCACCCAGCAGCCATACGATGATGATCCAGGAGGGATGACCCAACACGCCGGCGATTTCGTTGGGAGTGATGAAAATCCCGGACCCGATGCAGGAACCGACGGCAATCATGGTTAAACCATACAGGGTGAGCTTTCTGCGAAGTTGGGTCATAGTGGATGTTTGCAGAAAAATAGGTGATTTTTTTGAGAGTCGAGCTAAAATCTACCCTACCTTTGCCGCCGTAAAAAAGTAAAATTATGTCGGAGGTAACAGAATTTAACGAGTACCGTTCGAAAATGAACGAGAAAATATTTGCGCAGGATAATAAGGTGATCAAGCGCTTTTTTAACCTGGATACCAATGCCTATCAGGATGGGGCGCTGGACAAAAAGACCAAGGAACTGCTGGGTCTTATTGCTTCCATGGTGCTGCGTTGCGATGACTGCATTCGTTACCACCTGGGTACCTGCTATGAGTTGGGCGTGACCAAAGAGGAGGTGTTTGAAGTATATGCGATTGCCAATCTGGTAGGTGGATCTATCTGTATTCCGCATACTCGTCGGGCAGTAGAATATTGGGAAGCACTGGAGGCAGAGGATCAGTCGTAATTTGCATAGCTGCCGATGACTTTGTAATTTGGCCACTGGCTCTCCGGGTTTTACGGCAGTACGTTATCCAAACACTTCTTGAGGATTAATAAAAACTAAACATTCGTTTTGTATGTCGAATGCCAAGTCCACTTATTTGGATGAATTGAACAAGGTGCAACGAGCCGCTGTAGAAGCTACAGATGGTCCGGTATTGGTAGTGGCTGGTCCTGGTTCCGGTAAAACGCGGGTGCTCACCTATCGCATTGCTCATATTATCGAAAAGGGTGCAAAACCCTGGGAAGTACTCGCGCTGACCTTCACCAATAAGGCTGCCCGGGAAATGAAAGAGCGGATTTCCAAAGTGGTCGGTAATTCTGCTGATCGTATTTGGGCGGGTACTTTTCACTCGATATTTGCCCGTATTCTCCGACAGGAGGCACCTAAAATTGGTTATCCATCCAACTTTACGATTTACGATTCCGAAGACACTAAAAGTGTGATCAAGGCCGTGTTGAAGGAAATGAATCTGTCAACGGATGTATATAATCCCAATTCGGTGCGTGCCCGGATTTCTTCGGCTAAGAGTAATTTGATTCCGCCGGCTTTATACGAAAAGGATAAGGAATTACGCGAGCAGGACAATATGGCCAAACGGCCATACATGCATGAGATTTACAAGCGTTATGTGGCTCGGTGTAAACGCTCCGGTGCGATGGATTTTGATGATCTGTTGTATCGCTTGTATGAACTGCTGCACCGAAATCCGGATGGTGTGCGGGAGAAATACCAACAGCGATTTAAATATGTGCTGGTAGATGAGTTTCAGGATACCAACCATTTGCAATATTCGATCGTTAAAAAACTGGTCGTTTATGATGGCAGTCCGCGCAATATCTGCGTCGTAGGTGATGATGCCCAGAGTATCTATGCCTTTCGTGGGGCAACGATCCAGAATATGCTTGATTTCGAAAATGATTTCAAGCCGCATGGTATTCAGGTATTCAAACTGGAACAAAATTACCGATCCACCGAGCATATTGTGCAGGCGGCTAATCAGGTGATTACCAACAACCGGCGGCAGATCCAAAAGGAAATCTGGTCCAACAAGGGCGGCGGACAGCGGATCAAGTTGATACGTGCACGCACAGACAGTGAGGAAGGAAAACGAATAGCCGATACCATTCTGGAACAAAAGAATCGCAATCACCTGGCTAATAGTGATATCGCCATCCTGTATCGCACCAACGCGCAGTCGCGGGTTTTTGAAGAATATTTACGTCGCTACAATATTGCCTATAAAATATATGGTGGCCTGTCTTTTTATCAACGAAAGGAGGTCAAAGATTTGTTGGCATATTTCCGGCTGGCGGTAAATCCCAAAGATGAGGAAGCCTTGCGTCGGGTGATCAATTATCCAAAACGGGCAATTGGTCCTTCGACCGTTGATAAACTCAGCGAATTTGCGGGTCAGCAGGACATTACTATGTGGGAAGCCATAGCGCAGTTGCCATTGACTAATCGGGCAGCAGCTTCCCTGCAAACTTTTTCTACATTGATCAAGGACTTTTCCTCAAAGGTAAATGATCCGGATCCTTATGCGACAGCAGATTATATCGCCAGGCGCTCCGGTCTGCTCGACACCCTTCGGAAAGACACCACAGTAGAAGGTATCGGTCGTCTTGAAAACGTCAATGCGCTGTTGGATGGGGTAAAAAACTTTTCTGAAAGCGACGATACGTTTGGACAAGAGGGGACAGAAGGTGATGAAAAAACGCTGGCGAGTTACATTCAAAGTATTGCCCTGCTTACTGATTTTGATGAAAAAAACGACAACGGTGACCACGTAACACTTATGTCGGTACATGCGGCAAAAGGCCTCGAGTTTTCATCTGTTTTTGTGGTTGGGTTGGAAGAAAAACTTTTCCCGTCTTTTATGTCAATGGATACGATCGACGGACTGGATGAAGAGCGTCGCCTGTTTTATGTGGCGATTACCCGAGCCGAAAGCTTCCTGACTTTGACCTATGCAGATAGCCGGTATCAATATGGCCAAATGCGTTATAATCAAGCTAGTCGATTCCTGGAGGAAATTGATCCGAAACACATGGATATTGCCAGCCCGTTGGGTACAAAAGGCAATTCGACCCGGATTGAATCCAGAATGGGCGATGATGCAAGTGGTGCTGGCGGTGCCAGTGTGAAAGGGCATTTTAAGAAAGCGGCCAATCTGAGAGGACCGGCAGTAGATCCCAAAACATTTCGTCCGAGTCCGATGTCTGAAATTCAGGCAGGCATGAAGGTGCTTCATTTATCTTTTGGTGAAGGCAAGGTGCTTTCGCTGGATGGGGCAAAGGATAACCCGGTGGCTACCATCTTTTTTCAGCAGATAGATAATCCGCAAAGGCGCATCATGCTGAAATTTGCGAAGTTGCAGGTGGTAGAATAGTTGCCCGGCCCTTTGCAGAACTTTTCCGGAACAGGCTTCTCATATATTTAATTTTTCCTAATTTACAAGCCTAACTATAAAACTATGGCTCCACCAATAGATGAAAATCCGACTTTTGGGAATGAGAAAAATGTTCCGATCTATCACATAGCCCGAGACATGGCTACCCGTAGCCTGGAAGAGCCAGGCACCCGAGTAGGGGATACCGAGTGGGCAATTTGTCACAAACACGGCATCACCTATGATCGTTTTCGGTCTTTAAACGGGCTTCCTTCCCGGGAAAGACAACCGAATTTAACCATTCAGGTTGGTCGGAAATACTTGGTTGGATACAAGAAAATGCCAGTTATTATCTGGAGTACGGATACTAATACTTCCGGAAATGTTACACCTACTCCGCGGCCACAGCCGGTCGTGCCCCCAAAACCTGTTCCGGCTCCACCACCACCCGTGCCGGTAGATCAACGGAAGTTGCCTACTCAAATGAAGGCTAGTCAGCCATTGATTGATTATATGAAAAGTTGGGAGCGGCCGCCTATTCGGAATGGCCGTATTTCGGGTCAGGTTTTTCGGGATACCAAAGGGAGTATGACTATTGGTTATGGCCATTGGATTAAAGAAGAAGAACGATCCAGATGGGCTGCCTTCGATCCGGAAATGGGTGGTACTCGTGAAATGACACTTTCGGAAATGGAGCAATTATTTCGGGAAGATGTGCAGCGTTTGGCTGAAATTGAAGTTCACAAACGCTTTAAAAATAAACTACGGCAAGGAGAGTATGATGCCTTGGTAGATTTAGCATTCCATCGGGGTGGCGGTTCTTTACGCGACTCCGGCCTGGAGTCATATATGAATAGTATAAGCAGTGGTCAATATGATACCGGGCAAATTAAGGATGCTTTTATGAAGTATGCCTTTTGGTTTAACCGTACTACGGGGCAGTGGGAATTTGTTGCCGGCTTTGAAAAGCGTCGGAAGGAAGAATTAAATATGTTTCTATTCGGACAATATACATTGCATCAATGATTTTTCGTCTTGCTTTTTGCCTGCTTTTAGTTCCGGTTTTTCTTTGTGCTCAAACCGGTGAAATGCCTTATGGTAAATGGGAGGTGGTATCTGCCCCTGACTCGTTGGCTTCTCCGGAGATGGTGCGGTCAATCAATCCTTATATTGGCCGAAAGCTGGTCATTAAAGAAAAAAGGTTTAAGAGTTTTTTTCGCCGTACCGGCAATCCACCCATTACTATTAAGTCTGCCTCTTGTAAGTGGCCGCAGTACGAATTGAGTATGCAAAGTTCCGGGCAATTTCTTCAATATGTTGGAGAACCCTTGCTGATGTTTGATCGAATGGCTGGCGAGCAGATTGTGGTTTTATCTATCCTGTGTCCGGGCCCTTCCGGCGATGTTGGTGCAACGATCTATTTGCTTCGGGATGATTTGCTGCTTTTGTCCTACCTGGGTTTAAATTGCTATTTAAAACGGAAATGATTTTTCTGGTGCACGCTGGGACGCTGAGTTTATTTC
>JAGQWR010000142.1 GCA_020437105.1 Saprospiraceae bacterium | reverse complement strand
CGATAGCTATCGTGGGAGTTTGAGTTTTCTCGTGGAGCCGTAGAGCATCTCCACGAGCAGCGCAGCTGATCATTCCACGCAAGCCGAAGGTGAGCCCTCCACACGACGCGCAGCAGAGTATCAACGAGATAGTTTGAGTTTGAGTTTTTTATGGTAAATCGACCTGAAACTGGCAGTCTAGGGCCTTTGGCCTGGTCTAGCTCGCCTTCGGCTTTGCGGTCTAGGGGCTGCGCCCGGTCGAGGGTTTAGAGGCTGCGCCTCAGCAGTCTAAGGTCTAGGGTCGAAAGTCTATAAATTCGTCTGAGACGAATAACCGGCGTTAACGATTTAAACGCTTCAAACGCGTAAAACCTTCGCGCAGCGAACACATGCTACAAAAATGAAAGCATATCAGACAAATTTGATATTGCCGATTTTAGCCTGCCCATAACTTTGTTGGAGTTAATTAATCAATTAAACTCCAAAACATGAAACCAGTAAGTATTCTTACAAACTTCTTTTTACATTTTTCATTTGAGCGATTTCCAAGACCTGTTTTTAATGTTTTTTTGTGGCGCTATTTAGGTGTTGGTCTGTTCTTGTTTTTGGGCTTGTCACTTTCTGCGCAGACGCCCGAATTGGTCGCATCCGGATTTTTTAGTCCGGTTGGTTTGCATATTGATGCAGACGGAAATATATGGGTTGCTCAATCCGGTAGCGGAAACAGTGATGCAGCAGTTTCGGTTATTACGCCTTCCGGCGAAAGCTATCAGGTGATTTCCGGGCTGCCATCTTATTTTGATGCCCAGACGATGGAAGTTTCCGGCGTGTGGCGGTCAAGGTTAAATGCAGACGGCAATTTGGTTCTGTTAACAGGCTTTAGTGAAACCGAATTGGCTAATTCCCTGCTTCAGGTTGATCTTTCCGGCTATTCGATTGGTGATCCGGCTGTTTCGCATGAGAACATCACAGATACCCTTAATATCAGTGCCTTCGTGCTGGGACAGGGTTTTGCAGAAAGCAATCCGTATGATATGCTTTTTAGTAATGACCAGGTTTATATCGTTGACGCTGCTGCGAATGCAGTTCTGGAAATTGATGCAGACGGCAATTTTTCAGTATTGACCGTATTTCCGGATTTTGAAAATCCGACACCTGTCGGCCCTCCGTATATCAATATTGTACCAACAAATATTGTAGCCAATGGAGATGGTTTTTTGGTGAGTTGCCTGACCGGTTTCCCATTCCTGGAAGGTGCTGCCCAGGTTTTTACCGTGGATAGTGATGGCAATAACAGTAACCAATTATCCGATTTAACACTCCTGGTTGATCTGGATTGGGATCCCAACGACGGCAGCCTGATCATCCTCCAATTGGGAAGCTTTGATCTGATGGCAGGTGGATTTGTAGAAGCCTCTGGTCGGGTGATTCGGGATGATTTGCAAGGTAACCGAGACACCATTGCGCAGGATCTTCCCCTCCTTTCCGGGATGGCCGTATCATCGAATGGCGATATTTATGTTTCTGACATCTTTGGCGGAAATGTATGGCGCTTGCCAGTTGGAATTTCCGGTATCCACAGTCCTGGAAAAGACCCACATTTACCGATTCGATTAAGTCCGAATCCGGGGGCAGATGCGATTCAAATCGAATTTGAATTAGCACAAACCAGTACCGTACAAATTTCTATCCTGGATCAATTGGGTCGCGAAATGATCTCCTTACAGGATGGCACGATGGCCGCGGGCACCCAGACTCTTGAGTGGAATGGAAAGTCGGCCACAGATAAGGCCCTTTCTCCCGGCCTCTATTTTTGCCGCATAACCGTAAATGGAGAAGTGTTTACCAAAACCCTGATTCGACAATAAATTAGAATTGTTGTATTGAAGCAATGTTTTTTGGGCATCGAAGTCGCTTAGTACTTCGATGCTTTTTTAGTTTAGTGCAGGAAAGCTTATTTTGGAGAAAAATAGTACCAATGAAACAAGTGCTCTTATTAAGCTGCTTTGCGATTCTTTGCGGCTCTTCTACGTGCAACCGGGGAGCGAATACAGAAACCACCATGGATGAACGTTGTCTGATGATCCATGACCCGGGACCCTGCAGAGGTTCTTTCCAGCGCTATTATTACGATCAGGAATCAGGGGAATGTAAGCAGTTTATTTATGGCGGTTGCCAGGGGGTTGTTCCTTTTGAAACGATGGAGGAGTGTCAGGCAGCCTGCGGTAAATAAGAAACATGAGTCATCCCGAATTT
>JAGQWR010000141.1 GCA_020437105.1 Saprospiraceae bacterium | reverse complement strand
ATAGTTTAGCAGTTGCTCCTCGGCCTGGGGTCGATTTGTACAATTCAAAATTCAAAATTCAAAATTAAGAATTAAGAATTAAGAATTATTACGTGGAACTTTTTGGAAATGTAAAAGGTTTTGCTTTTGTATCCGAGAAATCAAGAAGCTGGAATTCTAACCTGTTTCTTCGTTTTCCAACCACAAAACGGAAAGCTTACCTAAAAACAAATCTTCCTGTCTGGAAGATCTGACCAAGATTTTTTTTCACTAAAACTGGTATTATGATACCTACTAATGAGCGGCTATCAGCCGCATGTGATTTGAACAGCCCATCCTGGAAGGGATTTCCAAACGGAAGTATTTCGGGCGAAAAGAATTTTTCGGTGGTGAAGTAGTAACATTAAAAATAAACGGGAGTTGCCCCGAGACCATCTGTCCCAAAAACCAATTGATACTCCCATGAAATTCCTCCGGGATGTGGCTAATGAAAAAAGCCTGCCGGAGACTCCGACAGGCTAATTAATTTGTTCAACAAAATCAATGGTACTATTACATTTCTATTTTTGAATTCGTAGCTTCTGGCTCAAATAGCCTTCGTTTGAAGCAATTCGAATGATATACATACCAGAAGAAAGATTCGTCAAGTCCAATGGGATCAATTCTGCGGAAGCAAATACTCCAACCACCTGCTCCAATAAAATCTGTCCATTCAAATTGATGACCTCTACCTTATAATCTCCGGCAATGCCCCCTTCCATCTGAAGGTATATTTGTCCGGAAGTCGGATTCGGGAAAACCGTGAGTGTAGCACCAGCTATCTCCTCTGAGGTTCCGGTACAGATCTCGACAATAACCAACACATCATCTCCACCTTCACAGCCGTTTTCGTCAATTACTGCAACCTCGTAGTATCCGGTTTCAACCACTTCAATGGTTTGGCTTACCTCACTGGTGTTCCAGAAATATTCTGAAGCCAGGCC
Source organism: Saprospiraceae bacterium (assembly GCA_020437105.1). Taxonomy (GTDB): domain Bacteria; phylum Bacteroidota; class Bacteroidia; order Chitinophagales; family Saprospiraceae; genus JAAEZH01. Next base: position 10,097 of record JAGQWR010000141.1, on the reverse strand, counting down.
GGCATCCAACAGGTATGGTACATTGTCCTGACAAAGGATGGTATCTACCCCAAGATCTACTAGCGGATTCTGATTTACCAGAACCCCTACAGAGTCTGCGCTCAAACAACCATTGAAGGCGGTAAGGACAACCGAATAGGTTCCTGCTTCCGTTACTTCAATGATTTGATTGGTCTCCTCCGTGCTCCACTCGTATTCAGCAGCACCAACCGGAGCTGTGAGTGTGGCCGATTCTCCTGCGCAAATTGCAAGGTCTGCACCCAGGTCTATTGCCAATGTGTCCAGAATGGTTACCTGTAGCGAGTCGGATGCAAAACAACCATCTATCGTCGCCACTTCAACCGTGTACACACCACTTTCTATTACCTGAATTTCAGGTGTAATCTCTTCCGTATTCCACAGGAAAGAATCATAACCATCCGGCACAGTTATGTTTACAGGCACATTTGCACAGGAAACCAGGTCTGTACCCAGATCAAAATCGCAAATCTGATCCAACTGATATACCGATACTGTTCCGGAAACCTCGTTCGCTACGACCAGCATTGGCTGGCCTGTCGGACTGTTTGCCGCACCAATAAACTTGATATCCTCGGGCGCTAAGTCTCCTCCGGCGTCAACATCTTCTCCCGGAATCCGGGAATTGATATATTGAATAAATACGGGAGTCAACGGATCTGTTACATCATACAATAAGATACCACCCATACGCTCCAGGCCAACAAAGGCATAAAAACGATCGCCAATCTGACCAATTGTTACGGCTTCCGGTTCTGGTCCTTTATCATCCGAGCGTCCTTGTGGACTGTTCTCGTCTTCATCGGTATTGAAAATATCTCCGTAGATTGGGTCAGCAGCAATGATACGTTCGATCTGATCGCCCGAATCCCAAACTAATTCCTGGCTTGTGGCATTCCAGATAGAAAAAGACCGGCCACCGTAGGCATAGATCTCATCGTAATCGCCGTCGCCGTCTGTATCACCGTTTGCAGATGTTACTTTTAGGCGACCTAAGAGCACTTCATTTTGCAGATACTCTGCATTTGGGAAAACCGTCGGATCTAAATTCAAATCTGCTACTCTTTCCTCTTCCGAGTACCCAGTGTAATCGCGGGAGTCGCCTTCATTGGCGGAGATAATATAGGTTTCACCACCTACTTCGTAGGTAGCGATGGCATCCGGCATCCGGAAACTCTTCACCGGCCAGTTGGACATAAAAATGCCGGGAGCCTTGTTGGAAGCATCAAATGCATTCGGAGCAGAACTCCAATCTTTTGTGTCCAGCGCACCAATTCCCAAAATGCTTTGAGTAGCCAGATCAATACCGATAATTGCATTGTTTTCCTGACAACTCACCAGTGCTACCGCACCATTAAAAGCAAAGGCAATGTATTCCGGTTCTAAGTCCTGGGCTACCGTTGCGTTTGGTCCGAAGATCCGTACACCCTGGTCCAGTAAATCTGTAATCTGTGCATTCAGACTTTCAAACGTAATATTCGAAACATTAGCAGCCATTACGCCTCCGGAGATATCCACAATGGTTACCGATCCTTCCGGATCAATGCTGTAATCATCATTCGGCTCTCCTTCATTCGCAGTAAGCACCAAATTGCCATCCGGAGAAAAAGTAATCATATCAGGTAGTGCCCCGGCTACGACAGAGTTCAGGAAGTTTCCATCAGTATCGAAGAAAACAATGGCACCCGGATCTGTTTTTTCTGCAGCCTGTACAGCAACTGCTACGATTTCATTTGATACAGCTACCGAATTGACACCTCCGCCATAAATGGAAAGATCAATCGACGCAATCGCCTGGATATTTTGCGGATCACTAAAGTCCAGAACCTCCAATGTATTCTCTATAGAATTGGTAGAAAACAGCCGTTGGCTTACCGGATCATGGGCCACAATCTCTGCACTTGCAGCATTATCCGGATCCACAGCATAACTGGTAACAAAGCTCAACTGAACAACCGCATCAGGAATAGAGGCTGGTGCTTCCACATCATCATCTGCAATCAATAAATAGTGAAGTGCATCCGATCCAATTTCCACTTGATCCACCGACTCCAGTTCTAAAATCAGATAACTGGCGTCATACATGTCTGTGTTATCCAACAGTTCTACCTGAATTTCAAAGGCCTCATTTACACCGGGAGCTACGACAAAATCAGTGGCACTCAACACGGTATAATCCACGCCAGCCTCAGCGGTAGATGCTGCAATTACATTTACTTTAAATGCGCCTTCCACATTCCCCATCCGTTCAACCTCAATTTCAATGCTGGCTACTCCGGCACTTTCTTGCTCGAGGCTGGAACCACCAGCAAAACTTATGACCGGCAGTCTTTCAAAATTAAAAATGGAAACGGTACCACTTACTTCGTTTCCGGTGATCAACAGTGGTTTGCCGTTGGGGCTATCCGCACCCGAAACAAAAAAGATCGACTCAATACCCAAATCTCCGGCAGCCATAGAATCGGCCGGTACATCAAAGCGGCGGTTATTTACATACTCCAAAAACTCGGGAGCCAGTGGATCGGTGATATCATAAACCATGATTCCACCGATACGCTCCAAACCTATAAACGCATATTGCCGATCATAAATAGTTGCTACCTCAATAGCTTCCGGCTCCGGACCCTTGTCATCCGAGCGACTATCGAACGAATCGTTGTCATTGTTGGTACTGTTAAAATATTCCGGATAACGGGCAGCAATAATTTGCTCCATTTCATCTCCACTGTCAAATACCAGGTTTCCGTATTCGTCCCAGATAGAGAAAGAACGGGCACCGTAAGAATAAACATATTCATAAACGCCGTCACCATCCAGGTCGCCCAAGGTGGCTGTGGTATTTAATCTCCCTAATTCGGAGTTGGTCTGAATGGTATCCAAATCCGACCAGTAGGCAGGATCCAACTCCAGGTCTTTTACACGGACCTCTTCCGAGAAACCATCATAATCGCGGGAGTCGCCTTCATTGGCAGTCAACAGGTATTGGCGACCGTTGATCGACATCGCCTGAACCGCATCCGGCTGATACATACCCAGTGTCTGCCGGGCTTCAATCCGAATAGCGTCATCCTGATTGCTGGCATCAAATCCAAAGTTGGATTCAAAAGAAATTAATCCAAGCGTGCTGTTATCTGTCACACCTGCTCCTGCCAGTCCAAAATCATTATCGTTTAATACGGCAATGGTTCCGTTTGGCAACAAGGCCAGTCCTTCCGATTTATCGCTCGGCAAATAACCGATAGATGGGAGATTCAGCACCTTGCGTTTGAATACAATTTGCACGCCGGCATTGACAATCTCATCGGTTGTCATCATTTCAAGCGTCTTATCGAGCGGATCGCTTGAAGTCATCTTATTAGAAAGGGGCGTACCCAAAATATTGGTAGCTCCTTTTAAGTCGATCTCGAAAATATATTTACGTCCGGTATTTCCGGCATCTGGCGTACTGGAATCCCGCTCCAGAATCATAAATCGGCCATTGCCTTTATATACCGCATCTCCAATTTTATCAGTCCGACTCAGGCCAACACCTGCATCGCGATTTCTTTCCAGAATGTAAACGTATTCTTCCACAGGCATTCCATTACTGGCATCAACACCCAAAATCCGAATGACATCCGATTTGTTCTGAACCTGATTATCCGGGTTGTTTAGCGGACTCTGAATAAAGGCATAAATTACATTGTTGTCCGGATTGTAAGCAATGGCTTCAAACCCGCGATTTGCCCAACGTTTGTTGTACACGGCAGGCAGGGTTTCCATGCCGTAAGTACCCACGGGCTGTGGTGTATCACCGAGCATGGACGTACCCTCAGCTACATACCGCTGCACCAATACACCGGTTTCATCAAAGTGGTAGATCGCCGGACGGTACTCGTCGCACATCCAGAAATGGCCGTTGTTATCCTGGATAATACCCTCAAAATCACCTCCAAAAGCATCATATTCCAGCGCATGGTAATCCGTTCCGTTTACCGAATAATCTGCATTTGGAAATACCGTATCGTCCACATAGGTAACAGGCACTTCATCAAAACCGGGGATATTTCCTTTTCCGCTGATTGGGGTTAAGCCATCTTGCCGTGTCAGAAAGATTTGTTGACTTTCGTCGAATGCCAATCCGCCCGCATTCACATCATAGGTAAAACGAACAATACGTGATTGATAATCCGGTAATTTAAACGGACGCAAAGGCTGGGATGTGCCTGCCAGGCTAGCACTTACTGTGCCGTCATTCGGACCACGATCCGGGATACTGTAAAACACCCAGGTATCGGCGGTTGAATTAGCGGCATCATAACACAAACCGGAAAAGCCACCCAGCATCACCGGATCGGCATCCGGATACACGGGCGTTCCTAATTCGATCCAGCTTTCCAGTTCATTTAGATTGAGTTCTTCGAGGATGGGCGTACCCGCTGAATGGTCTTTATAGCCGAGTGCCAGGATATCCCGTACAGTAGCAGATTCGAGATCAATAATAATCATCGCATTATTTTCCTGACTGGAAACATAAGCTGTTTTACCATCCTCTGAAACGGCGATATATTCGGGTTCCAAATCCTGTGCAACTAAGGCATTAGGGCCAAACAAACGCACTCCTTTATTACGCAGAGAAGCAGCCTTATCATTGTATGCCTCAAAGGTAATCTGGGTGGACATGGCGCCTCCAACGGTATTCGTCAAATCAATTATTGTAACAGACCCTTCCGGATCCACATCATAATCATCATTGGGTTCGCCTTCATTCGCAACCAGTACCTTGGTTCCGTCCGGCGTAAAAAGGAGCATGTCCGGTAAGGCGCCGACTTCAACATCAGCCAGATAATTGCCCTGGGTGTCAAAGAAAACAACCCGGCCCGGATCCGTTTTAATTTCATTTTGAACAGCAACGGCTACTTTTCCGTCCTGAACCGCTACGCTATTCGCGACAGCGCCCCAACTGGTTACGTTAATTGAAAAGCTCAACACCGGATTTTCTGGATCGGCAATGCTGATCACATCCACCGTAGAGGCATTTGCATTAATAGAAAAAATCTGTTGGGTAGCTGCATCATAGGAAATAATTTCCGACGCGCCTTCATCAAATGTTTCTGTAAAATAAGTGGACAGGTGTTCCAGATTGATTTCCTGGCTGTAGAGCGGCTTGGCTCCCAGGCAAATCAACAGCAAGCAACACATACCAAAATAGAGGTTCTTCATAGGTAAAGAATTATGAGTTGGTAAATAGGGAGTTTTTGCTGTCAATTCTCTAGCCTGGAAGGAGAGTAATTCCTTTTTAAACTATTGGGCGTGAAAGTAGTAGGCGCTTGTTATTTCCACGTTAAGGGCTTGTTATGGCAGGATTAAAAAAAAACAAGGACCGGTTTCCCAGTCCTTGCTACTGACTTCCATAGATCCAGCCCCCCCTAGATAACCCCTTTATTAAGGCTGCTCTATAATTAGAAGTCTAAATTTTTTAGCGTATTATTTATCTAATCTGATTATTTAAAAGTGAAAACCATATCCAAAAAATACCGCCTGCATTCCGATCATACTCAAGCCTGCCAGGAAAATGCCAAACAGAATGAGCAAAAAAGGCAGATAGACGAGTTTGCGAACAAATCTGTTTTCCCAGCCTAAATGATGCATGAGCGGAAGCAACATAAAAGCGGCACACAATCCCAAAAAGGATACCTGAAACATCAGGATACAAACCACTCCAAATCCAAGGCCTACAGCTACTTCTATCCCCTGAATTAGGTGGGAGTCGGGATGGCTCTTATTCAAAAAGGCTTTCCAGGAATCTTTCACCTGGCCTATCCGGCCGGAAAAACCGGATACCCGGGCGGCCCCAACTCCATCGACCTGGAAATTGTCCCCGGTGACCAGAAAAATGGCTTTTTTGGAGATCATATACGTGATAACACCGATAGAAGATAGTGGCCCCAAGGCCGCATACAAGGCTGTACTATGCGAAAGAAACTTAAACAGCCTGGCCGGCCGATGAATCAAAGCCAACATAAAACAGAGCACCGGCGCAAAAAAGGTCATCATAGTGATGATGAAAAAATCGGGCGAATAGATCACATTAAACCCTGCATTCATACTCAGGATGGAAAGCGTTTGCTCCTGTCCACCCAGTTGAAAGGTGAGCACCTGTTCCTGTCCGAAAAAATAGGGCAAGACCAAATTTGCATTCAGCATAAAAATGAAATACAGGAGGGTCAGCGGCAAATTTAAGGTCGGAAAAAGAATGTCTAGTTTTTCTGTCCAGCTGATATTCTTTGCACGGATTAACCAGCCCATTTTATCTAATAAAAACTCACAGGTTCCGCGGGTCCATTTCATGTGGCGGATTCTGAATGCGCGTACGGTATCCGGAAAGTCTTCATAACAAACAACATCCTCCACAAAGCGTCCGCGGTAGCCTTTCTCCCGGGCGTGAATGGCAAATCCAAGATCTTCGCTAACGATATGCGGGAAGCCGCCAATTTCCTCCCAGCACTTTCTGCGCAAAACGGCACCATGGCCTAAAAACATCACAAAGCCATAGTCATTGCGTAGCGGTTGATACCACTTCCAGTGGATGTCAATCCCTATGCCCAGGTTTTTGGCCAGCTTACTTTTTGTGTTCGGATTAGCCCGGTGATTGGCTTGCACAAATCCGCAATTGGGGTCCGCCTCCATGACTGGAATCAAGGCACGCAAAAAGTTTTCCGGCAGAATCTCGTCGGCATCCGCTATAGCGAAATAAGGCTCCTCGGTCGCAAAATTTGCGAGGCCATGATTCATATTCCCCGCTTTAAAGCCTTCCCGATTCGGACGGCGAATAACCTGTACCAAATCCGGATATTTGGCAGCAAAAGCATTTACCCGTGCCTGATAAGCAGGATCAGAACTGTCATCCAAAATATAGACCTGATAATTGGGATAATCCTGGCGCACGCAGGATTCTAAACTCTCCTCCACCAGGTCATTGCATGTGGTATAAAGCAGGGCAACGGCCGGGTACTCGACAAGGTTGACCTGAACCAGGGCAGCCTCCGGCCGGGTGGCCCATTTTCGATGGATCAGGGAAAAGATGACTACAAAAATATTGTACAAACCATACAGCCAGGCAAAGTCAATAAAGAGTATAAAACTAAGCAACGCTACAAAAGAAAGTGTGCCGTCTGCCATATCCAACAGCATCCATAAGCGGGGCTGAAACCACCAGATGCAAAGGAGCCAGCTTACAACAATGGATACATACAACCAGGGCTTGGGAGACTGAGACAGTAATCCTTGTTCATCCAGTTTGGTAGCGGTCGTTTTAGTTCGCCAGGAAACCGGGAGGTCTATTTCGGCAGCTGCCTGATAAGGCATTACCCGATTCTTATTATCTTTAAGCATGATTAGATCTTTTTGGTCTATGTTATGTTTTGCCGGTGTTGCAGCACCGGCAATTTTTTTTTTAAATGCGCATTTTCACACCCAGAGCGATCACAGCGCCGTTTAGAAAAATGCCTTTTTCAAACTGGCCGGACATTTGCAACCACAGGTATTGATTCAGCGGGTAAAGTGCTTGTACAAAGCCCCCGTAAAGAGTGGATTTGCCAATCGTGTTTTCCACCTGTTGCATCCCGTAAAAGCCTCCGGCATTCAGTTCCAATCCACCTGGTTTTGTCCACTTACCATTGAGTAAAAACCGCTGTTGGGGAGCCGTAAGGCTATTATCGCGTGAGTAGAAATAGGCGGGTTCCAATGAGAAACCAAAACGAAGCGGAAAATAAACACTGGTCCACCCCAGCCATTCTGTCGTTCGTTTAGGCTCAAACCCTACGTAGCCACCCAGTTTCCACTGAATACCCGCCTGATGAGAAAACACCTGTTCTATCCGAATAAGATTCTGATTGCTGCTTTTGGTCGTATTACTCCGCTGGCCAAGCTCCAGCCGACTGGCCAGATTTGCATTCCAAGTGTGGTAATAGCCTAACCAAACGGCCAGCGCCCGTTTATCCAGGGTCAAAAAATCTTTGTTGTCGAGCGTAAGGGAATTGTCCAGGCGGGCATAAGCCAATTGCCCGGGACGAAACTGGTAAGACAACTGTAGCTGCCGAAATCCAAAAGCAGAGCTTGTATCAACTTTAGAATAACTCCCCCATAGATCCAATTCCATAAAGGAGCTGGTATTTCTTAAATCCTGTATCAATTGAAGAGCAGCGGCGTTATTTGAATCTGTGGCAAGAATTTCATTAGCCAGTTGCCGTGCTTCCCGGGAATTTCCAAGTTTGGATTCCGTACGGGCAAGTCCAATAAGGTATTCCGAATTATTTGGAGCTGCCTTTAAAAGTGTTTCGAATTCTTGCTTTGCTTCAGCATACTTTCCATACGTTAAATACCCAAAGGCGAGCCCCTTTCGGGCATCAATATTATCCGGAGCAAGCTCCAGGGCATCGCGAAAAGCAAAGAGGGCATTTGGAAAATCGTTTGACCAGGAGAGGGCATAACCTAAGCCTGTCAGTGCTTCCAAATGATTGGGGTCCTGTTGCAGAATCGAACGAAAGGCAGCAACAGAGCCTTTCAGATCTCCTGCCCAGGCCAGTACATGGGCCCGATATACCAATACCTCCGTCTGATCAGGGTATTGAATGGCCAACTGGTCCAGTTTAATAGATGCCTGCTCCAGTTTTCCGGATACCACCAACTTTTTGGCTGCATCCAGTTCTGTTGCCTGCGCAACAAGCTGCACCTGCATGGTTGTGCAAAAAAGGATCAGGGCAAAGAGCATCCTGTTTCTTTTATGCGGAACAATCATTTTCTTATTCATGATTTAAAAAATTTTGTGCTTGAATACGGAAGTAAAACTACAGCCTGGTAGAGGCGCTTCCAACGAAAAGAGGCTAAACAGGAATAAATCGGGGCTGAACAGAATTTGGAGATAAGCGATTTCCGACGAACGGGAATAAGTGGGGGTTGAACCGGATTCCTGAAAATTTTCTTGCGACTCGAGGCTTTATAAAGAATTCAAAAAAGCTTAGATTTGCAGGCGAAAACCAAAAAATAATCCAGACAATGGGACGTGCCTTTGAATACCGGAAAGCCCGGAAAATGAAACGCTGGTCAAGTATGGCAAAAGCCTTTACCAGAATTGGTAGAGAAATTGCAATCGCAGTTAAGGACGGCGGTACAGACCCTGCCAATAACCCACGTCTGCGGATGGCCATGCAAAATGCAAAAGCGGCAAATATGCCGAAGGCTACCGTTGAAAATTCTATCAAAAAAGCCTCCTCCAAAGACGCCGAAGATTATTCAGAACACGTCTATGAAGGCTATGCACCACATGGCATCGCTGTTATTGTAGAAACAGCTACCAATAATACCAATCGTACCGTCGCCAATGTGCGGCATGTATTCTCCAAATACAATGGTAACCTGGGTACTTCCGGCTCCGTTGATTATATGTTCAACCGCAAAGGCGTATTTAAAATCCTCTCCGAAGGAATCGACCAGGAAGAACTCGAGCTGGAGTTAATCGACCACGGCCTGGAAGAAGTAACTGTAGAAGATGACAAACTCGTTCTTAAATGCGATTTTGTAGATTACGGCTCTCTCCATAAAGCTCTCGAAGAAAAAAACATCGAAGTAGAAGAATCAGAGCTCATTCGCATTCCTACCCACACCACAAAATTAACAGACGAGCAAGAGGAAGAGGTCATCACCCTCATTGAAAAAATGGAGGAAGATGATGATGTACTCAACGTATTCCATAATATGGATGAGGAAGTTTGAGTTTGCCCCGATAGCTATCGGGGGAGTTTGAGTTTGAGTTTGGAGGCTTCGCCTCAGTCTAAGGTCTAGGGTCTAAGGCCTTTGGCTTGGTCTAGCTTGCCTTTCGGCTTTGCGGTCTAAGGGCTGCGCCCGGTCTAGGGTCGATTTGTACAATTCAAAATTAAGAATTAAGAATTATTGTTCGGTCTTTCAGACCAGCAGGTCTATTTATTTTCTGGACAGAAATTTAGTCTGTTGCCGAAGCGTCACGATTCAAACGAATTAAACCTTCGCGAAGCGAACTAAAAATTCAGCATTCAGCATTGTTGAATATCATTAAGTCGTGT
>JAGQWR010000140.1 GCA_020437105.1 Saprospiraceae bacterium | reverse complement strand
AAACCATTTCGTAACGGGTATATATTCAAATCACTACTGGTGATTTGGTACAGCTGCAGTTTTTCAAGATTACGAAATACGGTATTTCACTAAAAGAACGGCAAGCATTTTACCGGGCAGAAGTCAAGGAGGAGTTCGCACTGTCCAGTAATTAAAAACGATTTCTGGTAAATTATTTCTTACTTTTAGTATGAACTCCGTCGATTGCGGGGTTCATGCTTCTTTATTCATCTAAACCAACTAACTATGAAGTCGAATCTACTATTACTATCCTTGTTCTTCCTGCTTCCCCTCAGCCTTTTTTCCCAAAGCATGGAAGGGAAATGGTTTGCTCAAATTCCAGGAATGGAGGAAGGGACAACCATGGATTTAGTATTGGAAATGGCTGCCGGAAAATATATGGTTGATTTTGGCAACGACGGTACCATTGAAATAGAGGGAGTATATGAATTGCAGGAAACGCAAATGACCATCAAGGATACCGGTGGCGAACGCGCCTGCCTCAACCAGGTAGGAGTCTATAGTTTTAAGGTGACTACCGAAGACCTTATCATGACACCTATCTCAGACCCATGTGAAGGACGTAGCGGACCAGATGGTATGCAGTTTACAAGAATGGATTGATAATTTTAGAGCTAATAAATTAAAAGTGCCTGGTCTAAAAAATTGATCAGGCACTTTTAATTATTTGAATAAAATTACGCGAAATTGTTTTTGATGGCTTTCCGTTAAAAGATTAATAAAAAGCAGCCCCATCGGCAAACCTGCCAAATCAAAATTTCGCGCCTGGTTTGTTTCAAATTGTCGAAGCACTTTACCATCGGCACTGAAGACAGACAAGACCCCTTCTTCGTCTAGCCCGGAAATAATTATTTTACCTGTTGTTGGATTCGGATAAATCTGAACCTGATCAAAAACCGGCGCCTCCTCGTCTGACAAAACGACTTCTCCTTCAACATTGATATTATCCAGATATAAATCATAGCCCCAACCTGATTTATTTTCCCATTGAAACTGTACAGCCGGGAGCCCCCCCAGAATCGACAGGTCAATTTCAACGGTCCTCCAGTCATCGCTGTTATCGGGTTCAAAATTATTAAACCCAAATGGTGTGGGGGCACTTGCTAATTCCACTCCACCCTGTTGCCATAATAAACTCCAATTTTCTCCACAGTCTGATGACCAGTAAAGGGAAAGGGTGTCAGAATAAAAGTCGCTTCCGGGGTCAGGATAAGCCAGATCAAACGAAAGGTTAGGATCTAATACCGTTTCAAAACTGAAAATGGGCGAGATTAATTGATCCAATCTCCCTATTGCCTCTTCCCCTACCCAATAGTTTTCAAAAATCATCGAATTACTACTGCTCAGGTATGCGCCATAAAAAGAACTTAAATCCCAGTAATAATCCTGGTCGGGATTATTGACAAACCAATTTTCAGGCGGCAGCAATCCTGCCTCAAATCCTTCGCCGAAAGGCGGTAAAGCACCTGCTGATAAATCGACAATTTCCAGGCTGTTTACCAAGGTATCATTGAGAGAATTCTGGTCAGCATTGCCGTTGGGATCTGATAAAATCAATTTTAAATTATTTGATCCATAGGCCAGATTAGTTACAGGCATGTTGATTTCCGTTGTATTATTTGGAAGCAAAACACCTGTCCAGGTAATCGAAGTATTTAAATCATCCCCTTCGTAAAGATGTAGGTCCAAATCTGTGATTGTAGTATTTCCTGCATTTCCAATTTCGAAAATTAATTCCGGATCTGGGTTACATCTTCCATTTACGGGAGCAACAAGTCTAAGCGCAACAACATCCGTAAAAGCGCCTCCCACAGGAACGCAGGCATTGCTGTATAACAAGGGAATCCGGAAAGTCTCTAAGGCCAGACGCATTCTTTCAGCCTGCCCGGCAGTAAACATATTCAGACAGGCATCTTCCGAATAATCCATAAAATTCTCTACCATATCCGGAAAATCAACCGGTGAATCCACACAGGTATTCAGATTAAAATTACAGGAATAAGATTCTGTGGCATCGCCCGGCGTATCACAAACGCGGTCGCCAGCCCCCAGGCAAGTCTGTTGAGTCTGCCCCGTACATCCGAAATCAAATGTGTGGTACAATCCCAGCCAATGGCCAATTTCGTGCGTACAGGTACGTCCTTTATCAAAAGGAGGAACGACCTGGAGGGTATCTCCAAATGCTTCATAATGACAAACAACACCATCGTACTCCGGTTCAATACCTGGGAAGTATGCATAACCCCAGACTTCCCAGTTATTACAAACCCAGATATTTAAATATTGATCTGCCGGCCAGGCGTCAGCTCCGCCAAGGGCAGAAAATTTCATGGCATCATCTGCGCCAAAAGCGGTAACGGACGTTTGCACCCGGTTTATTCCGTTGGTTGGATTCCCCTGTGGATCGCGTTGAGCCAGGCAAAATTCTATCCGGGTATCCGCAGCAAAGGGTTTAAATAATTCCCTGGTGAGGGCACTATCTGCGTTAAGTCTCCTGAAATCTGCATTTAAAATGTCAATCTGGGAAAAGATCTGTGCGTCCTCAATATTTTGAACAGGCGTATTCCAAAGTACGTGAATAACAACAGGAATATTTATCAGTCCGTTACCTCTGGAAGGTCCGTTTTGAGTTGCCGAAAGAATTGCTGCGTTTAATTTTTCTACCTGCTTATGAAAAGATGGAAATTGCTCCATTCTTTCTTCCATTACTTTATTTGTACCGCAGCGTTGTCGTTGGGCCAAAACCGGAATGGTCAGGAGGACAAAAAACACCGATAAAACGATCCTGTTCCAATCCATATTAAAAAAGTCAGATTTTGAACGTATTCTTAATTGAATCTTATTACTTATTTCAAATTTTGTCTAAAAAAATCAATGGTTCGATTCCAGGCTAGTGTAGCGCTTTTTTGGTCATAGCGCGGAGTGGTATCATTATGAAATCCATGTTGCACATCCGGATAATGATGCACAGAGTAGGCCTTATTATTTTTCATTAATGCGGCTTCATAAGCCTGCCATCCTGCGTTGACTCTTTCATCTAAGGCAGCCAGGTGGATTTGCAAAGGGGCATTAATCTGTGGAACCTGCTCTTCTGATGGTTGTCCGCCATAAAAAGGAACAGCAGCTTTTAAATCCGGAACGCGTACAGCCATCATATTGGAAATCCAGCCGCCAAAACAAAACCCTACCACTCCGACGTTTCCATCACATTCCGGATGCGTTTTCAGATATTCAAATGCGGCAATAAAATCCTCCAGCATTTCGTCCCGGTCTCGTTTTGCCTGGAGCGTTCTCCCATCATCATCATTTCCGGGATACCCTCCCAGTGGGGTCAGCGCATCCGGAGAAAGGCTAATAAAACCTTCCAATGCAGCGCGTCGTCCGACATCTTCAATGTGTGGGTTTAATCCTCTGTTTTCATGAACCACTATAACACCGGGTAGTTTTGAGTTATGTCCGATCAATCGAGCAAGCTGGCCTTTGATCCTGCCCCCGCCTTTCGGCGAATCGTACTGTAGGTATTCAGTATTTAACCGGGTATCTTCAGCAGGCACCTGGATTTTTTCAGAATACTTTGGCATCAGATAATCCAGCAAAGCCGGAATTGTTAATCCGCCAACCGCATAAAAGGAAAGTTTCTCTACGAATTCCCTTCGATTGAACTTGTTATGTACATAGCCATCATACAAATCATATACTTCCTGCCTGATATCTTCCTTTCGGATGTTTTTCATATTGTCTGTTATTTTTAGCATAAATCCATACCCAAAATACATCCTTTCATCGACAAAATTGGCATGCTGGCATAATAAGAACTCGAATTTAAAGTTATATTTGATATATCAATTATATTTGTATCAGTGAAAAATAGTACAGACCTAAACAGACTTGAACAGACGGTATTTTACGCTTTGGAAAAGGCCATAAAGTCATACCGGCAATTTGCTCAGCGGAACATTAAAAAAAGCCGTTTGGACATAACAATAGACCAATGGTTGGTTCTTAAGTCTATTCGAGACAATCCGGATCTTACGCAAAAAGAAATTGCAGAGAAGGTGTTTAAAGATCATGCATCCATTACCCGGATCATTGAGCTATTGGTAAAAAAAGAATACCTGGTCCGGTCTTTTCACGGAGAAGATCGGAGAAGGTTTCAGCTTGAATTAACGGCAACGGGTATAAAAACATATGAAAAACTGGTCCCAATAGTTTCGACAAACAGAGCCAGAGCACTCCAGGGATTAACAGAAAAAGAGATAAATAGTCTTTTCCATTTGCTCCAAAAAATAGCTGCCAACTGCACTGAAAATATAGCCTAATTAATTCATACCAAATCAACTAAAGTTATGATTCTCAAATATTTTCTTCTCGGCTTCTTATTTCTTTCGACAGCCGCAATAGCACAGGAAGCACCTCCCCCGTTGACCAGTAATGAACGAAAAGAGGTCATTGATTCGATTAGCACTATTTTAGAACGCGAATATGTATTTCCGGAAATTGGAAAAGAAATCAGTGCGCATTTACAGCAGAAGCACAAAGATGGTGCCTACAACTCCATTACTGACCCTATCGAATTTTCACAGGTACTTTCCGAAGATGTGCGTGCCATTAATAATGATTTACACTTGCGGGTGCGCTTCAGTCCCGAGATGATAGCCGAATGGCAAAATACCATCTCCCCGGAAGACAGCCTGGCTATGGAAGCGCGTCAGCGCCGGTCCGGACAACTCAACAACTATGGATTTCAGGAGGTAAAATTACTTGACGGCAATATTGGCTACCTCAATCTCACCGGGTTCTACAATGTAACGGAGGAAGCCGGACAAACTGCCCAGGCAGCGATGAATTTTCTGAGTAATGCCGATGCCCTGATAATTGATTTACGATCCAACGGAGGTGGTAGCCCTTCCATGATCCAGTTAATTACTAGCTATCTTTATGGCCCGGAACCTGTTCATTTAAATACGTTCTATTACCGTCCCCAGGAAGATCTCTCGCAGACCTGGACGCTCCCGTATGTACCGGGCAAAAGAAGACCTGACATTGACGTGTATGTCCTAACCAGCAGTGGAACATTTTCTGCTGCAGAAGAATTTAGTTATAACCTGCGCAATCTGGAGCGAGCCACGCTAATCGGGGAAGTAACTGGAGGGGGGGCCCACCCAGGCGGCACAAGAATAGCTACCGACAGATTTACCGTTTGGGTACCTTCCGGCAGAGCTATTAATCCGATTACCAAAACAAATTGGGAGGGCACCGGCGTGCAACCACATATTGAGGTACCAGCAGACCAGGCCCTGAACGTTGCTCAAATTAAAGCCATCGAAAAACTACTGGAAAAGAGTGATGACGACAGTAAGTTTCTTTATGAATGGGCATTAATTGGATTACAAGCCGCACAAAATCCCGTAACAGTTGACAAGGCTTTATTAGAATCTTATGCAGGCAAATATGGCCCGAGAACGCTTAGTTATGAGAATGGTAAATTGTATTACCAAAGAGAAGGTCGAAACAAATACGAGCTCACCGCCCTGGATACAGATTTGTTTATGGCTGAAGGAATCTCCGGATTTAGAATAAAAATAAATGTAGAAAATGGAGAAATCACCGGCCTGACCGGATTATATAACAATGGCCATTCTGATCAAAATAAGCGGGATCAGACCGCCAAGATTAAACCGTAGTTACAGTGTACCAACTTGTAAATTTTCATATACTCAAGCCTTGTGCTTTTTCACTGTGCTTCGTTACAAAAAGGCTTACGTAGCTATGGCTATGGGCGCTTTTTGTGCCTTGCTCAGTACAAAATCTATATCGGCTTAACATATTACAACTTACAGGTTAGTCCACTAGTTATTTTTTTGAATTCTGATTCAGAGTCTTTCAGGCTCTAAGACCTGAACATTCATTTGTTCAGGTTTTTTTTGTCAATACCTGTTTTTAATCAACTGTAAAAACTCCTCCTTTCGACGCCGTGCAATCGGAATTTTAAAATCATCCTCCATCTGCGCATATCCGCCATCCTCGCGCAGGATTTTCTTGACATAAAACAGGTTAATGATATGTGATTGGTGGAGTCTGAAAAATCCGTCTTCAACTAGTAGTTCTTCAAAATCGCGCATCGGACGAGTGACCAGATGGCTTTCCTTATTTTTTAAATAAAAGGTAGTATAATTTCCATCAGACTCCAGGCGCATTATTTGATCAAGTCGTAGAAAAATCATTCCTTCCTGACTGCTTAAGGTGATTTTGCCTACATGCTTATTTCGATTACTTTCCAGTAAATCGCGAATCCGGGAGGAGAAATCGTCTGGCATGACCAGTTTTACCCGGTCTATTGTTTGTGCTAATTCGACCGGATTTATTGGTTTTAGAAGATAATCCAGGGCATGGTACCGAAAAGCTTTTAAGGCAAATTCATCGTGTGCTGTGATAAAAATCACCTGAAAATTTGGGCGCGGGAATTTATCCAACAAATCGAATCCGGTGCCATCATCCAGACTGATATCAAGCAAGATTGCATGTGGCTGGCTTTGTCGAATAAGTACATAGCCGCTTTCCACACTTTCAGCTTCGCCGCAAATTTCTACATCCGGGCACAAAGAAGACAACAAAGTACGCAGTGCCTGCCGGGCATCTGACTCGTCGTCTATAATGGCAATGCGTTTCATCGAATCAGATTTCACTATGAGAATTATCTTTTTGCAAGCCTATGCGTACCTTGACCCGCGTACCACAAATCAGGGCATTTTCATCCAATACATTTTCGGTATGTACGGCTTCCCCTTCCGGATTTCCGGATAATAACTTCAGTCGGTCGCGCGTAATTGAAATCCCAAAAGACTTGTAGTTTTTCGGGATAGTTGTATTTTCAATTTGGATCCCCGGGCCGTTATCTTCGATAGTCACTTCCAAAAATCCGGGCTTCGCCTCAAAACATACACGCACTATGCCCCCCTCTTTTTTTCCGGATATCCCATGAAGAACCGCGTTTTCAACATAAGGCTGAACCAGCAAAGGCGGAATCCGGAGATCAAAGGTATCCAATCCCGGAGCGAGTTCGACTGTATAGATAAAACGATCCTTGAAGCGGAGTTTTTCCAGATCGAGATAATTAGTCAACAATTTTAATTCTTCATGCAAACTAATATTCCCGGAAGCGGAGGCATTTAGGATGCTTCGCACAAGCGTTGCAAATCGACCCAGATAAAGGATCGCTTCCTTTTTTTCATTTTGGAGAATATAGTTCTGAATGGAGTTAAGGCAATTAAAAATAAAGTGCGGATTCATTTGGGCCTGAAGGGCCGAACGCTCCAACTCAACCATCTGCCGTTGCATGTCATTTTCATGCTTCAGTTGCCGCATCCGATACTGATAAATCAAGATCCCAATACTAATACAGGTAAAAAAAGCCAGGAATTTAAACCACCAGCTTTTCCACCAGGGCGGCATAATCTGAAAAACAAAAAAGGAGGAAGTACTCCAAATACCATCCTCATTTTGGGCTTGTACTTCAAATTCCTGCTGACCAACCTGCATGGACGGAAAATGAACAGTAGTAGATTTTGTAAAAACCCAGTCATCTGAATTCAGCCTGTACCGGTAAGGGATCTGGCCATTCATTTTATAATTTAAACTAAGAAAATGAATGATGAGGTTATTTTCTTTATAATCAACATAGGCTTTACGACCTGGATCAAAAACGCCGCCACTGGCCAAGGCGACCTTAATAATTGGAGCCGGGCTATGAAGTCTGGGTTGAGACCAAGAAAATTTTACCAGGCCTTTGGTTGTGGCCACCCAAACAACATCTCCCCTGGTTTTTACACAGTTTATTTCGTTGGTAGGAAAACCATTAGCGGTACTAAAGACCCGAATACTTGCAGCACGATCCCAACTCCAGTTTACTTTATTCAGGCCGTTTAAAGTTCCTACCCACAACACCCCATCCCCGGCGGCGTAGAGGTTTTCAATCATATTGGCACTTAAACCATCTGATTCCGTAAGAACGGCAATTTGATCTCCTTTCCAAAAAAGTAATCCATAACCTTTGCTACCTAAAACGAGGGTTGAATCAGGAAGTTCTTCTATGGCTTCTATACGTGCATGGAACGCCGGGTGATCTATATTTAAAGCCACCAATTCCTGATTGATCAATTCAAATAGGCCATTAGTATTTGCAATAAAAACCTGACCATTACGGGTAGTAATAGCATCCAGTGTACGAAAATTATAGGCCTTTGTACCATTTCGTAGATCGTGTAAAGAAGAAAAAACCACTTCTCCTTTTTCGAAATTTATTTCATTAAATCCAAAGGAGGAGGTAGCCCATAAGGTGGATTTCTGAGGAGAAAGGTGGAGTCGTCTGGCCTGATAGCCTAAGCGTGTCGCATTATTTGGATACAGTTTATCCCTACAAATTTGCCACTGATTTTCCCGGAAAGAATAAATTTTAAAATTTATAGCTGCCCACAACACATCCGCTTCCTGATTATAGACAAGGTCATAGGCCCAGCCCCCCACATTGGGCAAAGGCGAAATTTTTTCAGTTTCAGTATTTAAAAGTACCACTCCCCCGCCCTCTAATCCAATATAACATGCATCCTGGTTCTTTAGCGCAATGGAAGAGACGTAATCTACTGGTAATCCAATACTCTGGTCATAAATTTTTAAAGCCGGATCTGCCAGGTAAAAAACACCTGCTTCGGTAGTTGAAAACCAATATCCTCCATCTTGATCCACAATAAAATGTGAGACAGAATAGCCTTGTAAATAACTCTCGAATATACCTGTCCGGATAGCTTCTAAACTTTTATAGCGCCGCAATCCCAGTCTGGCAGAAAGTCCCAAAAAGATACTACCATCCTGATCTTTAAACCAAAAATTAATGGGGTCGGGATAAGGAATAGACCATATTAATTTACCTTCCTGAAAAGCCCAAAGCTTTTCATAAATCCGCAATAACACGGTTTTATCATCCACACGAAAGGCACTACTCTGGGCAGGGTACCCTTTTCGGGGAAGGATCATTTTGTAATGCCCTGAATTCAGGTACAAGTCTAATGGAAATTGCCCTTTCTCATTCCAGACTTCCTCCGGATTCCGCACCGAGACAGGTCGGGATACAGAATCCGAAAAAACTAATATGGCCCGGTTTTCTATTTCATATACCGACTTTGAGTAATGGCCACTTAATAAAAAATCGACTTTACCAGTCGTATCAAATTGCAATAAGCCATGTGCAGATAAAGAAACATAAATGCTTCCAAGGCTATCCAGATAAAAAGGGATTTCACAAAATTGTTCTAACCCCAATGAATCCAAAACCCTGTTGCCCGAAAACGGATAGATACTGTCCTTTTCAAAATAATAGAGCCTGCCTGCCAAACTTTGCATCCAAATCCTGCCTTTCTCCCGGTCTTCTTGCATATAAAACACCACTGGCTCTTTAAGTCCCTGCACAACCCCATAGTTCTGAAAGGAATACCCGTCAAACCGGCTTACACCATTATCGGTGCTAAACCAAATATAGCCCAGCTTATCCTGCAAAATATCATATACCTCTGAACTGGGAAGACCATCATTTGCAGTAAACTGCCGATAGGCAAAATGATTAGATTGAGCCATGCCCCAAGCCGGAAGAAATAAAGCTAGCAGCCCCAGCATTTTAAGTCCGGAAGAAATAGAAGCGGAGTATAACTGATTTAGGGTCAACAGCTTGGATTTGAATGAAAATTAAGCAAATCCATGCACACCACCCTCTTATTTACTGAATATCCAAATAGAATAGACCCAATACCAATTGGGCTTGCGAATAAATCTCAAAAGCTTCCGGAATTCCAGGTTGGAAGAAAGGTGCCGCTCCTGCAAAGCTTTAGCAAAGCAGTAAAATTGAAATGCTACAAAGAGATTGCTCCGCTGGAGCAAAAAGTTGATTCTAACCCTGTCGGGGGCGACATCCAAATGCAATTCCCAAACAAATTCTAAACATCCCGAATTTCAGATCGCTCTAAAATTCGGGATGACTCCTGTTTATCGCCAGCTTAATTCGTTTTCATCACCCGGGAAACATAGTTATTTTGCCCGGTAGAAATAACAATGAGGTAAACACCATTGGCCAAACCACTTAAATCTAAGCTACCTTGGGCAGCTCCACTAACCTGATCCGAAAGAAGTAAGGAGCCGGTGGAATTATAAACTTTTACCAACATGGTCGCCCCCTGGAAGACCTCCTGAGGTAAAATATATTGAAATTCTCCATCAGTTGGATTTGGGAATATTGTCAAGGCACCTTCTTCTTGTTTGAAAAGTACCCCTTCTATTTTTGTCCAGGTAAAGGATTGGTCATAATCTACCTGACGCAAACGATAATAATTCCATCCGGGATTTGGCTTATTGTCAACATACTGATAATTCAATTCTTCAAAGCTCGTGCCTGCGCCTTCTACAAAATCAATCATTTCCCAGGTATTTCCATCTCTGGAACGGTAAACCTCAAAGCCTTCATTATCGACCTCCGTTAAGGTCTGCCAATCTAAATTCACGGCATTTCTTTCGCGATAAGCCTCAAAATAAGTTAGCTCAATAGGCACTGCTGTACAAACCGGGGGAAGGGGTATTTCATAACAATAAGTACCCGCTGTAGGATCATTGTCATCTACTATATTAATTAGTGTATTCCCGGTATAAGAAAATGGACCATAAGGGCCATTAAGCACATTGTAGGGTATATGATCGATCCCAGATTCACCAGAACAAACAAATCCATCTGCCATGAGCAACTCAATCAATTCATTTGCACCATATTGATCATCCGCACTGAGGGGTTGTGAACAGGAAGTGTGAAACTCAACTGATTGCAACAAACTGCCCCCCTGTGAAGCAAAAATGTGAATAAAGGTCTTGCTTTTGAGCTTGGTTTCTCCGGCATTTGCTGCATCAATTACATAAATGTCACCAATAGCCACCACACCGGAAAACCAAACGAAGTCGTTGTCATTTGGATCAGCGTCATCATTCGCAATAATATATACTGATGGATCCATGGCAGGATCGCCGCTACAATTCCACTTATCGGATGATTGACTTGTTTGCGTTGCACTGCAATTCTCTCCAGTATATCGGACGGTGATTGTGGTGGGTTTCTCTCCATTTTCACAACAATCCGAACCACTTGCTGCTCCACAGGTTCCTCCTGATTCAAAAACCAGAGAAACAACTTTATTTGCTCCAAACTGGTCCCTAATGCCAAGAGGTTGAGAACAGGAAGTATGAAATTCAACCGTTTGTAATAGGGTGCCTCCTTGGGTATCAAAAATATGGATAAAGGTTTTAGACTTTAGCTTATTCTCGCCGGCATTGGCTGCATCCAGGGTATAGGTACTGTTCAAGCTGACCAAACCTTCATACCAGACATCACTATCATCTTCCGGATCCATATCGTCATTGGCAATGATATATACTAAAGGGTCCATCCCCGGATCTCCTGTACAATCCCATTTATCTGAAGCCTGGGAGGTCTCGGTAGCGGCGCAATTTTCGCCCGTATAGAGCATCGTTATTTTGGCAATCTTATCGCCGTCCACACAACAGTTATCACAATTACCACTACTGGATGAAACAGAATAAGTGCTTGCACAATTTCCATTGTTGCCCACCAGAATTGTATAAGTATAGGTATCGTCGGCCGGGTTGCCGGGAGTGCCATTGTCGTTGCATATTGCGCTGATAGTCGGGTCTCCAGGAATACATGGTGGCGGCGGAATGGAGCAGGGCGCCGGAGGAGCAATTAAAACGCAGGATAAACTACAATCCGAATCAAAGTCATCTGTAATTTTAATATAGATGTCGCCTGCTGAAATATTGAACGGGCCGTATGGGCCACTTAGCACGCCATATGGGATGTTTCCGGGTGCATTCGAACTTCCGGTGCAAACGGCTCCGTCGGCCATCACCATTTCCTGGATAGCATTTGCGCCGTATTGATCATCCGCGCTCAAGGGCTGAGAACAGGAAGTATGAAACTCCACACTTTGAAGCAAGGTGCCTCCCTGGGAAGCAAAAATATGAACAAAGGTTTTGCTATTTAATTTGGTTTGGCCGGCATTGACGGCATCAATTATATAGGTCCCGTTTAAAGCTACCGTTCCGGAAAACCAGACAAAATCATTATCATTTGGATCTGCATCATCGTTGGCAATAATATAAACCGATGGATCCATCGCCGGATCACCAGAGCAGTCCCATTTATCAGATGGTTGACTGGTTTCAGTTGCGCTACAATCCTCTCCGGTATAAACCATGGTGATTTGTTTCGGCTTTACACCAGCTTCACAGCAATCTGCTGTACTGGCATCGCCACACACCGCGCCATCTTCCGTAACCAGACCCAAAATCACATTGGCACCAAACTGGTCTCCTATACCAAGCGGTTGTGAGCAGGAAGCATGAAATTCAACATCCTGGATAATCGTACCGCCCTGCACATCAAAGATGTGCACAAAAACTGCATTTTTTAATTTGGTTTTACCTGCCAGAGCCGCAGATATCTCATAGGTACTATTTAGCGCTACAATACCTGCATGATAAATTTCTCCGGTATTCGGATTGTTATTATCATTCACGATAATATAAACAGAAGGATCCATCGCCGGGTCTCCCGAACAGTCCCATTTATCGGCAGCCTGTTGGTTGCTGGAAGCATCACAATCCTCCCCAGTGTATAACATGGTGATGGAACCTACTTTTTCCCCGGAAGGGCAACAATTATCACAGTTTCCACTACTATAACTTATTCCATAACTGGAACCGGTATCAAACCCGGTAACCATCAGGGAATAAGTAAACGTATCATCATTTGGATCAGAAGGTGTACCATTATCACTACAAGTGGTAGTAATGACTGGCGGATTAATGACACAGCCAGTCCATTCCTGGTTTTCTGCTGCTTTGTACTCTTGAAAAAAAGTATTTGTAAAAGGTGGGTGCCACGCAATGGTGGTCACAGATAGCAATACTGCCATCAGCGCAAAACGTAAAATGGGGGGCATAATACGAGAGTTTAGGGGGTTTGAAATATTACTCCAATCCTTAGAATTGGTTTATAAATATACTAATTTCTAAACACACAGACCAGTTTTTCAAAGGCAACGTCCGGATCCACTACTTACAGACAAATAAATTTCTGAAAGAATACTACTTAATTTTTCCTGGAGCTGTGATTCCATTCCGTTCGCCCACAAAAACGGACTGTACCCGAAACGAAGTGGTTTTGATTTACTGATAGCAAAATTTCATCCGGATGTTAATGACTGCCTTTTTTATTAGTAAACAGGCCCACACTGAATTTTATCGATGTGCTGTTCTAAATAGCCCTTCAGCCTTTCAGCATAAAATAGATGTGCTGCTTCATTTGGATGGGAATCATAAGGCTCCAAATTGTAATATGGATCCTGGATATCAATACAGGCATCTAAAAAATCAATTCCCTGGTTTAAGCAGAAAGTCTTTAATTTTTCAGCAGACTGACTTTTGTCTAATGGCATTATCACCAGGCGGATTTGGTGTTGTTCGCACAAGTTTTTGATCTTCCCAATGACCTCCTCAGTCAGGGTATATTTATCTGTAAACCCATACATAAAATTACTCCAGATATGTTCTAAACCATCTACAACAGCAGAATACCTACTGAGTTTCCACCAGGCACTAAAATCAGTTAGCGGCAGGTATCGAATTTCCAGCCCCGTATCCTTTTTAACAACATAAGGCATTCGGGCATCCTCCAGTCCGGGATGATTTCCTCTGATTAGGGATTCGCGCCAATACTTTTGCTGGAGGCCAGAAAGTTGGTTGCGGGCATCCTGATAAGACGTATATGCCAGTACCACAACAGCCGGGATATGCCCGCGCTCTAATTGTGATTTAAGTTGCAAATAACTGTGAACCGTACTATAAGCAGGGGCCGCTAAATTGCGAACATTCATTTCCGGGAAATCTCCCTGAATCAGAGAGGCAAAGGTCTTTTCATCATCAACCCCCATGCCATAAGCAAAAGAACAACCCAAAATAAAAATTTCAGGCTTCCCGTTTTGTGCATTATGGGAAGTCAGGCGAGTGGAGTCTGGTAAATGTGTGGCATGATAGCGGAGCCCCCTATTAATGGTTATATCGTAGGTACCAGGATTTAAACCCAGTCCATAATTGGAGTCATATATAATAGCATCTGGAGGGCTGGAAACTATATCCGTATAAACTGGCTGGTGCGGCAAATAGCCCAGTAAGCGCATCACCACTTCCGAGATGGAAAAAACCAAAATGATCATTATTCCCAAATACCGGGCGCTGCGTAAAAAAAATCTCAAGGTGCTTTAAAATTATTCTTTCTCAAACAACCACCACCGTGGCCGTATGCGTTTATTTTTAACCTTATAATTTTCAAGTACATATTTCCGGATGTGTTCGATTGCTTCAGGAACTTCATCCGTAAAGAGCACCAAATTTTCATCCTTTTTTGAAATAGTACCTCTGTCAATCATATTCTGGATATGATGTCGAATTTCCCTATAAAAATCCTTGCCCATTATAACTACGGGAAAATTATTTATTATCCCGGTTTGTATCAAGGTCAATGTTTCAAAAAGTTCGTCCAATGTACCAAAACCACCGGGCATCACCACAAAAGCATAGGAGTATTTTAGCAACAGGGTTTTCCGAACAAAAAAATGTTCAAAATGTACATACCTGTGCATAAAAGGATTGACAACTTGTTCATTAGGCAGGTGAATACTGCAACCGACTGAATAACCATCGTTTTCAAAAGCCCCTCTATTTGCTGCCTCCATAATGCCGGGCCCTCCCCCTGTCATCGTGGTAAATCCCATTTCAGCAATTTCCCTTCCAATCTCCCGGGCAAGAATATAATCTGGATGATTTTCATCAAACCGGGCTGAACCAAATACAGTAATGCAGGGTCCGATAAAATGCAATTTTCGAAAGCCATTAATAAATTGGCGAAAGACTTTAAAGGCAAATCTAAACTCAGCACCCCGCGCATTAGGTCCGTCCAGAAATTGTGTATTTGAGTTAAGTATTTTCGCCATCATTTTTCAATTCCCTGCAATTACTACTCTTTTTCCTCATTCATCACCAACAGTGGCACTTTAATTTGCGAGGCCATATTTTTAGTATGCCCGGATTTCAGTAACCGCTCCCATAATGGATGTTTACTTTTATGCATGATAATCAATTCAACACTATAGGTATCGGCATATTCCGTAATCGCAGCTTCAACCTGTTCATTCACTTCAATGGTGAAAATGGTCTGAATGGATGGAGAATGCTCAATCATGTATTTGGCAAATTCCTCCAAATGGCGATCATGCTTATCTTCCGGTTTTTCTACAACGTGCAAGCACCTTACTACGCCAATATGCGGCTTGATCAACTCCGTGGCTTTCCATAAAGCATAAGGATCGCTATGATTTAAGTTGGTCGCAAATAGAATATTGCTGATCGGTTTAAATACATAAGCCCGAGGAACCAAAATGACAGGACAAGGTGCATTTTTAAAAATAGTGGTTGAAACTGTTCCGAGTCTTTTTTCTACAAAATCATGTTGCACCCCCTGCGTACCCATGATAATCAAATCCACATCCAACTCTTTTGCAAGTGATCGAATCATCGGTGCAATGGCACCTCCGACCAGATGCGTTACAATTCGGATATGAGATTCTGATCCTGTTCCGAACCGCGCCTTACTAAACACTTCAAGCGCTTCCAGACTTTGGCGACTCTCTTTGAGCTGAAGTAGTTTTTCCGCATCGTTGGAAATTGATTCATCCGCAGCTAAAATAGCAGGATCGGATACATTGACAATATGGACGAGCGCTTTCTCGCGACCAATTAGATCAATAGCATAGGCCAACGCGTCGCCGGCATTTTCTGAAAAGTCAGTAGGGATGAGAATCGTTTTCATATTCCAAGTCTATTATGGCTTTAAAGCTCAGCTATTTATGTGAATTTCTGTATGACTAAATTCAATAGATCGCATGATCCTTGTCATGTTAAAACCCTGAGTAATAGATTATATTTATTTAAGAGAAATTCAAAAACCAAAAAACATATATCTAATGGAAAATGTAATTTTGGAAAGATTAAAAAACCAATCACGCAATCTTCAGATTTTATCAGAAGAATTGCAGGTACAAATGGCTTTAGGCAAAGCAGAGGCCAGAGACTTGATAGAACAAGAGCGCAAAAATCTTTCAACGTTTATCAATAAGCAACGCGTTGAGTTAGACAAGTCAATGGAAAACTTCACCGCTGGTCGCAGAGATTTTTTGACTTGCGTCGAAAATCTGGAAATCAGTCTCAACGAGGAAATTCCGGAAAAGGTCAAAAAATACGAGTTGTATAAAACCCGGTTACTCCAACGGGTTTATGAGTTGGAAGAAGCAATTCGGAAAAACTATCCGGATATGGGAGAAACGATGCAAACCAAACTGGATGCATTCAAAGCTAAGATGGATGCATTTAGAGTAAACCTGGCTTTGCACGACAAAGACGATCCGGAAAAGGTAGAGCGGATCCGAAATGAATTTTCCGAGAAACTTATTGAAGTGCGCAAATTATTAGCAGAACGTGAAACAGCACAAGGTAAGTTGGACAATTTCATAGAGGATATTTCTGAATCCTTTTCCTATTTGAAACGCGCTATTTCTGATTTGTCTAATTGATTACGATGAAGGCCGGCTTATTAACTACTAATACTGCCTTTAACCTAATGAGGTATGAGAAAGTATTCGCCACCCTTATAAAGTATGGGTTTGAGGATATACTTTCTCATCCTCCATTTAATAAAATAGCGCCTCAGAAAAACAGACTGGTACCCAGCAGAAATGGACGAAAAGTAAGCCAATTTACGCGCTATGAACGTCTTCGTATGGTGTGTGAAGAGCTGGGTACTACTTTTATTAAATTCGCTCAGGTGGCCAGTAATCGACCAGACCTCCTTCCTGATGAGTTAATCCTGGAACTTGAAAAGTTACAAGACAAAGCACCTCCGGTAGATTTTGCCGACATAAAAAATATTTTAGAAACGGAATTAACCAGACCCATTTCAGAACTTCTGGAGTGGTTTGATGAAACACCCCTTGCTTCTGCATCCATGGCTCAGGTGCACCGTGCCCGCCTGATTGGCGGAAAAGAAGTCGTTCTGAAAATCCAGCGCCCGGAAATCAGAAAGCTCATTTCTGCTGATATCGCTATCCTTAAAAACATTGTCTCCATTATTGAAAACCGGTTTCCACAATATCTGGTCTATCAGCCCGCAGAGTTGTTGAAAATGTTTGAGCAAAGTATCACCGAAGAATTGAGCTTCCGAATGGAGGCCAATAATGTGATTCAGTTCCAGAATATGTTTCGGGGCAATGCAGAAGTTTTCATCCCTGCTATTTACAGGGAATTATCAACAGATAAAATCCTTTGCCTGGAGTATGTAAATGGGTATAAAATCACAGACCTGAATCGATTAAAGGAGTTTAATATCACGGGTGAGGATTTGGCACTTAGAGGGATTCGGCTTTATTTCGAACAGATATTTGAGCATAGTTTTTTTCATGCCGACCCGCACCCGGGCAACATCTTTGTGCTGGAAGACGGACGAATTGCTTTTCTCGATTTTGGTATGGTGGGTAGTGTTATTGAAAAGGATAAAATATTATTTGCTCAATTACTGCTGGCTATTTATGACCGGGACGTTCAGGGGTTAAAAAAAGCCATGCTGAAATTTTCAACCGGACTATCTAAAGAAAAAGACAGAGAATTAGAATATGATATTATTTATTTTTTACGGCAGTATTCCACCGTAGCCATAGAGGATATAGATGGCAAGGAAGTCATGCAGGGCCTAAATGCCTTATTCTATGAGTATAAATTTAAAATACCTTCTAATTTACTGCTTTTGTTAAAAGCACTTATTATTATTGAAGGAGTAGGCCTCCAACTAAACCCGCAGTATGATATCATTCAAAATATTGGTCCTTATGTACAAACGCTTCTAACCAAAAAATATAACCCCAAAAGGATGCAACGGGAATTCCTGCGCACTGCAGAAGATACCACGAATCTCCTTCGGGATCTACCAGAGGACATACGGGAAATTCTTCGAAAAATTAAGGAAGGTAAACTACATATTGAATTTGAACATAAAGGACTTCAGCCATCCGCAGAAAAGCTGAGTGGCAGCATCAACCTATTATCCTACACGCTACTAATCGTTGCAATTATCCTTGGTTCTTGCCTGATCGTAGTAGCCAAAGTGCCGCCATTTTATTTTAATCTTCCGATATTAGGCATCATCGGATTTGGAATTTCAGCGATATTATCTTTACGGATAATATTTTCCCGAAATAAAAAATAAAAGGATTTTTAACCTGATTCTATAAGCGATCAAGAATTTCGACAAGTTCGGCTTTATTTCCCTTACTCAAAGGTACAGGCCTGTTTCCTGTCCATACGATCATATCTGCCATATCGATGCGATCAATATTATTCAAATAAACCAGATAAGACCGATGCGTTCTAAAAAAAAGACCGGGAGTCAGTTTTGTTTGCAATTCCTGAAGCGTTTGCCTGACAATAAATTTTCTATTATTTGTCAGATGAATAATTGTGTATCGACCATCCGCCTGAAGAAACAGGATTTCACGAATAATTACCTTTTCCAAATTCCCATTTACCTGTATAAAAAAATGATCTTGAATGGTACTGATTTCTTTTTCAGGTAAAATCGTTTTTTTGTTGTATGAAATTTGCCCGATGGCCAAATCAATGGTTCGATTTAGCTGTATTTCATCAAAGGGTTTGAGAATAAATGCATAAGGCTGAACAGCCTTAGCTTGAAGAAACGTTGTTTCATCTTTTAATGAAGTAATAAAAACAATGGGCACAGGGTAAATATCATGAAAATAGGCTGCCAATTCTATTCCATTCTGTTTTCCCTTAATGTTAATATCCATCAACACCAAATCAGGCAACTGGGCTTTAAACAAACGAATGGCATCTACTCCATTATCCGAAATGCCGGCTAAATCATGTCCCAATCGGTCAATAAGGATGCATAAAGTACCAACAAAAAGGGGCTCATCTTCTACCACTAATATCTTCATACACTTACCAACTTATCTTCTTTTTTTATAGTTTCAACAGAAGGAATAAGTGCGGGCTGCGGCAGGCTGATAATAAATGTTGCTCCCTTACCCTCCTCACTTTCTGCCCAAATTTTTCCTTGGTGTAATTCCATCAGATATTGACAAAGAACTAATCCTAATCCCGTGCCAGGTTCTCCCGAAGATCCTTTTTGGATCATTTTCTTAAGGGAATATAATTCCTCTAATTTTTCTGCAGGTAATCCGATTCCGGAATCTTGTACCGCTACCTCCAATTGCTGTCTTACCATCCTGGCAGTTATAATAACCTGCCCATCTTTTTTGGAAAATTTAACTGCATTAGAAATCAAATTGCGAAAGACCGTTCGCAAGGCTCTGTCATCTCCAAATACCTGTAACTCCGAGGGGGTATTTATTTTAAACTGAAGGTTTTTGGCCTCTGCCAGTGGTGTAAATATTTTAACCGTATCTTCAATCATCAGGCGAACAGGATTCCAATCTGCCGAAAATGGAAAACTATTTGTTTGAGATAAAGCCCAGGATAATAAATTATCGAGCAACTGGTTCAGCCTGGTAGTCGTTTCATCTACCAGTCGGGTCACATTCGCCAGTTCTTCCGGTTTATTTTTTTCCAGGTAATAAGCCATTTGCATCCCTACCCCTTGTAAACCAACAATCGGGCTGCGGAGATCATGAGCGATAATACTAAAGAACCGGTCTTTAGTCTGGTTCATTTCTTCCAATTCCAAATTTTGGCGGGCAATTCTGTTTTTACTTCTCCTAATATTCCGATAAGACCATAAAAGTAAGCCAGCAACCAAAATAAGCAGTCCTCCAAGAATTAAATATAGTCGGTTTCGGGAAAATAAAAGTTGATTTTGAATTTCCACCAGTTCTTTTTCCTTTTCAATATTTTCAACATTTTGCCGAACACTTTCCTCCATAAATCGTCTTTGAGCATCTTCTGTTTTAATGGAGTCTGTATAGGCATAAAACAACTCATGATTATGCAAAGCCTGAGCCAGGTCTCCGGTTTCCCGGAATAATTTGTACCGAATTTCATATATATCTGCCAGGCCTTTTTTACTACCTGCCTCAAGATAAAATTCCAGTCCTTTGTCGGCATACCACAAAGCAGAATCCGGATTTCCGGACGAATTATAGGATTCAACAAGGGATATACAAATCTGGGCAGATTCTTCCAAAAAGCCGTTTTGCTGAAAATATGAATAGGTTGAAAGGTACTCGTGCCTCGCCTTTTCAAATAATTCCTGATTTTGCCATAGATCACCTAAGGCTTTGTGGGATTTCATAAGAAGTACCGAATCACCGAGTTCTATCAGGCCGAAAATAGAAGTTTTTAGTTGTTCTTCCGCTTTATCAAATGATCCCTCCGCAATAAGCAAGGGCGTCATTTCCAAAATGGTTTTTGCTTTTCCAAGATTATCGATCACTTTATCATATATAGTATACGCATTTTCAAATGCCTGCCTTGATTTGACTAAGTCATGCATTTGAAAATATATATTCCCCAAACGTTTTTGAAACTCTGCTGCGACCCGCTCATCACCGATTAACTCAATCTGGCTTTCAATAAGTTTACATTCTTCAAGAGCCTTTCCCAGGTCTCCTAAAAAATAATAAATGTCGCTCAGGTTATGTCTGCAAATGGCAATCCGGTAAGCATCATCTGCTTTCTCCGCGTAGTAAAGTGATTGTAATTCATACTCCAGGGCCAGTTTATAATCTCCCTCAAAAATGGCCGTATTAGAATAAAGTGTATACAGATAGGAATTAAAATATTCCAGGCTATCGGCACGAGCAAGATCAATCGCTTCCGAAAGGTATTCGTATGCCAGATCAAAACTCCCTAACTGCCCATTCCAATACCCCAAAAAACTTAAGGTTCGAATGAGAACCTTTTCAGACGCGTTTGTTTTTAGATTAATCTGATAGGATTTTTCGATCCATTTAATTCCTTCTGCCAGCCGGGCTTCACCGGTCACGCAGTGGGCTTTTCGATAATAGGCCTCCTGTTGCAGATTTAAGTCGTTTATTGAATCGGCCAGTGCAATTGCCTGATCAAGGTATTTATTGGCTTCCGGTAAATTGCGAAGCCTCTCCTGGTAGATACCAAAATTGATCAAAGCGTGAAACCTAGCCTCCTGATTTTCGGTTTGGACAGCTAAATCAAATGCTTTTTGGTTGTAGGCTAAGGCCAAATCCGTACTATCTCTTTCAATAACCAGCTTTTCAAACTTAATCAGGCAACTATCAATCTGAATCTGAAGGAGATCATCCGGATGTAAGAAAATACGGGACTGGCCGTATCCATGAATAACGGAAAATTGGATTAGGACAAGACATCTTATTATAAACGTATAATATGGAAAACAGGGTTTCTTCACGGTGCAAAATATAAGTTACAGATTCAGAATCTCCTTCGAAAAAATCCGGAACCTCTAGTCCAAATATAACAAGAATTCTCACTCATTGACAAATTCATTCCATTCATTACTTAATAGGTACGATTCATGTCCTTTCTTCCATATACCCCTATTAAGCGCCATAAATTTGGATAAACAAGCAGGCGAACCGGAAATCCGGATACCTTTTTTTAATCACTAACTTTCTTAAAAACACTCTATTATGGCCACAAATGACTCAATTGTTGTAGGCATCCAGAATGCATTAAAAAACATGAAACCTGAGGACATGTTTACTCAGGTTTCCACTACCGGGACAGCATTAGAAAAACAGGTAATAAAAGAATTCAAGACTGATCCACCGGCAAAACAGTTTATCCTATTACACGAGAGCTGGTGGGTATCCATTGCATTCTTTACTTATGTGAAAGAAGTTTTAAACCCGAACACGGAGTACAATGACATAAACAGTTTGTTTACTTCTATGCAGGGAACATCAAACACTTTTCTTAATGACATTGAGAATCAAGTTGTCGCTTTGGCTCAGGGAGTGATGAACCATGCCGATAATGCTCAAGGGCATCTTAAAACGGTCCAGGAAACTATCATGAATGAAGCTATCGGAGCAAGTCAGCAAGCCAAAGACTTTGCAAAGATGGCGTTCAAAAGTTCCATTACACAAATGAAACAGGATTGTGACACTCAAAAAGCCCAGGCTGATGCAATCCGGACAAAAATGACTCAAATAGCAGCTGATTTAGAAAATGATAAAACTTCTGCTGTACAGCTCCAACAAAAATATACCAAAAAAGATGGTGTACTCTCGAATGCTGTAGAGTTCCTAACGCAACAGATTAAGCTGGATCAAAGCCAGGTGGACACCTACCACTCACAATATGAAAAGTGGTGCAAATTAGCAGAAACAGCTCCGGTATATTTGGCTATTCCTTTTGTGGGCCCTTTCATTTCCGTAGCAGATGCGATCACTTTTACCACGCTGGCACTGGTTTGGCTGGATAAATACAAGGACGCGAAGGAAACCCTTCTCAAAGATCAACAGCAGTTACAGACCGACAATATGGAAATCCAGCATTTGAATCATGCGCTTGATGTACTTGGTAAAGTCAAGAGTTCGCTTGATATTATGATTCCACTTGTTGACCTGATTGCTGGAGCCTGGTCAAATTATGCTTCAAGCCTGGATAACCTGGATAAAAATGCCGATGCCCTCTTTGCAGACGGTACTGCAGATGATTTTAAAACCCTATCCGCAGCATACGATTTGGTGAATGTAGTACAGCAAAACTGGACAACAGTAAAAAGCATGTCTGCAACTTGGGCAAGTATTGCTAAGATTAACAATTTGCCTATAGCTGAATCTTAATGCGTTTAAGATATTCCAATAGGAACACAGCGGGAAGGTGATACTCTTCCCGCTGTTTATCGGATCTAATAAATTTCGAACCTTCCTTTAAAATCTCCAAAAATGAGTACTAACCCTACACTTGGTGCTGCAGCTTTTATGCAACCTGTTACAGATACATTCAAATCGTATATTCTTTCCAGTCCCGGATGGATATCGTTTCAAAACACCTATAAGAATTTGGAGTTGATCCCCATTCAACAAGGGTATTTCTCCGATAAAACCCTTCCGGCTAAATTTGATCCAATCAACCAGGAAGCAACAAAATTTGCAGCAGATTACAATATGGTTGTCGGAATGGCAGCAAATTTTGAAAATTACGGAAACGATTTGCAGGGGCATATTGAATCGCTCAAGCAAATTATCATGAGCCTGAATTCCTCTGCCGACCCTAAGCAAAAAGCCTTTTTCACTGCGGAGCTAAAAAATATTCTGGATTCGCAGAGCAATACAGTAAGTGCCCGAATCAATGAAATCCAGGCGGTCAGTACCATGCTGAAATCCCTGAAAGCTGTAAACCAAACAAATTTGCAAAGCATGAAGCAGCTTCAGGACGATTTTGGTGCAAAACTCGCTGCAGATAACCAGAACTTAAAATCAAAACAGGATGAATGGCTCGCCCAAAGACAGATAATAATTGATGCTAATAAAGATTTTTCAGATGCATTTTCAGCAGGCGTAAAAGAAGCACTATTTGGTGCCGTTGATACTGGTATTCTTGTAGGAGAAGCGGTTGCCACCGAAGAAGTCAGTGCCGATTCCGTTAAAAAAGTAGTAGAAGATGGTATCAATTTCATTAAAGACACCGTCAAACTTTTTGAAGCAGCCGCCGCAGCAGATGAGGCTTTTGCCCGAACAATAG
This sequence comes from Saprospiraceae bacterium, assembly GCA_020437105.1. Classification (GTDB taxonomy): domain Bacteria; phylum Bacteroidota; class Bacteroidia; order Chitinophagales; family Saprospiraceae; genus JAAEZH01. Next base: position 16,684 of record JAGQWR010000140.1, on the reverse strand, counting down.
AACTCACATCTGAAATTTTAGCTCAAGTTTCTAAAAAATCGGACGACCAGCTAGCTTATCTATTTATTGGAATGGCTACTGTTAATCTGACTCAGATACCGGGAATTATTACCCAAAGTTTAGATGTTTTGCAGAAATATCAGGCAGCCTGGGAGGGACAAAAAGCATTCTGGAGCCAGGATCAGGCAGCTATTCTTCAGCTTTCAAATGCTACACTGGATAACTGGAAAAGTGAATGGGAAATAGCTACCCAACAAGCTGGCACCTTTGTTTCTATTGCGCATGTGAGTTACTCTTAAATCAACAAATCATGGATATAATTAAAATAAACTTTGGCCCCGGCCAACTGGCCAATTCCAATTTATCTCCATTCAAAGTTCCGGTTTCAGTTTGGGAAAATGTCAATACATTTTTAAATGCTGTAGCGAATGTAGATGGAGATACCGCAGATTGGATAGATAATGGTCTTACAGAAATAGGCGATAATACTTTTAGCTTTTATTCGCTCCAACAAATGGCAGCTAAATGGCAGAGTACCAATTATCAGGATTTAAAAACCATGACCCAACAGGTACATGATTTTGGGGCAAAGGCCGTACCAGCAAGTATCTTACAAATGCAACAGGTTTCTCCCAAATTTAAGGGAGGCACTTATTCAAAAGGAGATGTAAACGCTTTTACCGATGCAGTAAATCAACTTATTATTGCTGCAAACCAGGTATCAATTGCAAGCCAGAATCTAAAAATTGACCTGCAACAATTAACAACTGAAATGAGCGGTGGAACCCAATTTATTAAAGCCGTGAATTGGGTGAAAAATAAATTTGATGCTAAAAATTATACACAAACAAATCAGGAAGCCCAAAATCTGGTAAATACGATGAACCAGTTTGAAAACAACTTCAGTTGGAATAATCTGAACACCTGTTTTGAGTGCTTCACTTTTGTAAATGGCACGCTTGGCACCCTCAATTCCGAATTAAATAACGGTATGAGTCAAATCCAAAAGATTTCTTACAGCAACAATCCTTTCGAAGTGGATGGTAATTTTAACGTAGTTGAATCAGATTGGTCACAAGTGGCAAATGATGCTCAATCTTTTTTATCTTCTCTTCCTGCCTAATTTATCCCGGAGGATTTCTACTGGTGTTACCAGCGGAAATCCTCCTTAATAAACTCGAACACCATGGATATAATAAAAATAGATTTCAGTCCGGGTAGTCTGGCAGATCCAACTTCATCCCCATTTATAATACCAATAGCTGTTTGGGAGAATGTAAATACTTTCCTGACTGCCATTGCCAATGTTGATTATGACATTGATAATTACATAGGCTGGGCACTTGCGCCGACTAACCAGATTTACAATCCGGACAATTTTGATTTTAGTACTCTTAAGCAGTTTGCAGCCAGGTGGGTAAGCTCAGATTATCCAAACCTGAAATTATTAGCACAGCATATAAATACATTTGGAGCCACCACCATACCAGCCGGGATCACTCAACTCCAGCAGGTTTCGCCCAAATTCCAAAACGGGACTTATAGCCCGGGCGATATTTCGCAGTTTAAGGCTACCGTAAAAACGCTTGGTGATGCTGCTTATGCCCTTTCAAATATCATCCAGAATCTGAATATTGATGCACAACAAACAAATTACGAACTAAGTGGGGGTACTGTTTTTCTGGCAGCTGTTGCCTTGGTAAAGGAAAAATTTGATCCGAAAAATTATCAGGATCCCAACCAGGATGCTCAAAATATTTATAATTCAATGATCCAATTTGAAAACACCTTCAATTGGAATAATTTCAACACAGCATTTCAATGTTTCAGTGATGTAGCCGGTACCTTATCGACACTTACATCAGAATTTGATAATGCCAACACCAAAATAGATTCGGTTGCTTTTAACAATAATCCGTTTGAAGTTGATGGATCTTTTGATGTAGCGCAATCTGATTGGCAACAAGTAGCAATGGATGCTCAAAACTTTATAGCATCGCTACCAGCCTAAACAGGAGGACAGGGATCAATGTAAATTGAAAAATGCGTACTTTACACTCCAATACCATTTTTCCAACTATACATTTATCTCATGAAGAATCTATTCTTACTATTTGTTCTTTCTTTCTTTTTTTTAGACTGCGGTTCTGATGCTACTCAAACCGAAGGCCCGGATACAGATGTTGCAAGCAGCAATGTAGCCTCCAAGGTTTGGCACTACACCTGCCCCAATAATCACCCAGAGGGCGGAAGCGATGCGCAGGGCGTCTGCAGTACCTGTCAGACTCAGCTTGCCCATAACCAGGCATGGCATGATTTACCAGAAAACCAGGCCCAAAGTCAGCCGGCAAATTCAAACCAGGAGAGCCCTATCATACAACAAAACGTTACACCAAAAGATCCTCCACAGAATGCCAAGGGTGTTTGGCACTATGTATGCAACAATGGTTGTGCCGGCGGTGGTGGAGCTGAAGGGCCTTGTAGTGTTTGCGGATCCCCTCTGGCCCATAATGCACTTTATCACCAGTAATAATTAATAATTTTAAGGAAAAATGAAAAGCCCGCGCCCAAAACTTGGGTACGGGCTTTCGCATTTGGTGATTTCAGGCCTCTTATTATTTCTCTTTGTCTTTATCCTTTTCTTTCAATTGGGATAATTCCCGCTCCACCTCTTTCATTGCTTCTTCTATCTCCCGGTTAACCTCTTCTATATCAATATTTTCAACCCGTTTCAATTCTTCCTTTACCTCCTCCATGGCGCGGGCTACTTCTTTTTGCACCTCATCCATCTCCTGCCTGAATGCATCAGAATCAAAGTAGGCTAATGCTTCCTCGTCATTGACATATTCTTCCCAATCAATTTCAGATAATTCATCTAACCCGGAAAGGTCAATTTCCATATTAGAAAGTTCCGTTTGAAGCTCTTTCATCATGTCAGCGAGGTCCAGCTGTAGTTGCTGCATCTCTTTATTGACATCTTCCAGAATTTGCTGTTTTTCGGCCTCTGTCTGAGCGATCGATACCGTGGAAAACAAACAGGCAACCAGGCTAAATAGAATTAATTTTTTCATAAGGTGATCGTTTAATTTATAGTTTGTCTTTGAATGACAACACAAAATACCCGAGGTTGTCTGGTTCTACTATTTCCCCAACCAATTGCGCCCGGGTATAACTATTTCATGTACATACATATTAATAATTAATAACTATCTTCGTGGCGCTCCCCACAAATTTGCCTTATTCTAATAGGGTTCAAATCACAAGTTAAGTTGATGTCATTTTATACATACAGGTTTCTGTTAAGTGGAATGCTGTTTCTGGGATCATTTTGTTTCGGAACAGCTCAGGTACTGCCAGAGGAGTCAAGAGTAGATTGGTCATTAGCTGGCTGCACCGAGTCTCCGGGAAACTGGTCGCAGCTAAACATTCTGGATTTTGGAGGAATTAATGATGGCTCATCAAGTAATAATGCCGCTTTCGCGAATGCACTTGCCTTTTTGAATGGTGGCTCCGGTATTTTATTTTTCCCGGAAGGGGATTACCGTTTTGATGAACCACTGGTTTTACCTGATCGATTCATTATTCGGGGTGCCGGAGCAAATCAAACAAAATTGCTATTTGACCTGCAAACAGCTGACTATGCCATACAGATTATTGGCGAAGAAACTAATTTGGAGTCGCAGGTAACCAAATCAATTATTCGCAACGATAACAAGCTGGATGTAGCAGGCACGGCCCAGTTTCAGCAGGGAGATTATGTGTTGGTGTATGATCTGGATACAGCGAAGGTTGAATCATCCTGGGCAAAATATACAACCGGACAAATTAACCAGGTTACGAATGTATCTGCTTCCAGCCTGCGTTTCAGAAGCCCTTTTCGCAGAGCTTACAACCTGGGCGACTTCCCCAGAGTAAGTCTCCTCAGACCACGCAGAATGGTTGGAATCGAACAACTCGGGATTATTCGATTAGATGAACCAGCCGAAAAAAATAGTAATATATTTTTCCATATAGCTGCCAATTGTTGGGTAAAATGTGTTGAAAGTGATTACTGTGATTTTGCACACGTAGAAATTGCCCGGAGTACAAATATTGAGATTAAAGGCAGCTATTTCCACCATGCATTTAATTATGGAGGTGATGGCAAAGGTTATGGCGTAGCCCTTCATTATAGTGCAGGTGAATGCGTGGTAGAAAATAATATTTTCAATAATCTCCGACATTCCATGCTCTTGCAGGCAGGAGCAAACGGCAATGTAGTCAGCTACAACTATTCTGTCAATCCCTACTGGGACCAACCGGGCTTCCCTAACAATGCAGCAGGTGATCTGGTGCTGCACGGCAATTATCCTTATGCAAATTTACTGGAAGGCAACATCGTACAAAATATTGTAATCGACGATTCTCATGGGGCTCAGGGACCAATGAACACCTTCTTCCGAAACCGGGCAGAAGGTTATGGCCTGATAATGGGATCAGACCCTGCCCCTACTGCTCAAAATTTAATTGGAAATGAGATTAGCAATGATTTGAGCCTTTTTTTAATTTACGGTTCGGATCATTTTCTATTTGGAAATAATATCCAAGGTGACATAGAGCCTGCAGGTACTCAATTCTTGGATGATGCATCCTATTATATGGATTCTATTCCAGTCTATTTTCAAATCCCGGATGCCTGGCCGGCCATTGGTGTTCCGCACGATCTCGGAACTGTGATAAATGAGGCTTTTGCACGCTACCAGGAAAAAGCATATACAGCATGTACAAATGCAGATTTTGCGCCACCTGTACAAGCCCTTACTACTGATATTGATTTTATTATTCCCGAAGACAGCTTTGAGTTATATCCTAATCCATCAAAAGGACAGCTATTCTTTAGGTCCCAAATAGCAACTTCCGTTGAATATTGGGAAATAATAGGAATTGACGGCAGCATACGCTTATCCGGATCTACCTTACCGCGCAAGCTCGATTTAATGAGGCTCCAAAATGGTTTCTATATGTTTTCCATCAAATTGGAGGACGGAAATCGACTAAACAAACCATTTTCTTTAGTTAAGTAATTGATTACTCTTGTCAATTAAAGCCTGATAAACCTTAAGTCCTTTTCACCTTCCCACTCGGTACGGGAATTTTCACCTTTACCACCTGAATCTTCCGGAGTACAGCCTGGGCAACTACCCCGTCATAATATTCAGGCAAAAAATAGGCCACACTCAGGTATTCAGAATCAATTTGAGTAACCACCACTTTGCCGCCGTTATCACATTTATCTACACCTTCGGTGATCCGCTCGACAAACTCGGCATACCCTTCCCGGCTATCGACTAATTCCCAGTGCCCGCTACAGGAAAGGCTGGGGTATTCAATTAATAGTTGGGCATTCAGGGAATCAAAGGTCAATTCAATCTCCCAATGGGAATCTGTTGGTACCTGATAGCCTACCCCTTCCCAATGGCCTTCTAACCAAGGCAAAACCTCTTGGCCGTATGTAGGCGCTATAAACGTAAAAAAGGCTAATAAGGGGACAAAAACAATCATTTTTAGCATGAACCAAGGGTTTTATTAGAATTATGAACGTACGAACCACTGCATTTACCATATCATCAATCCATTAATTTACAATTTTTTACACTTTTTGATTTCTCTTGATTTTTCTTTTCTATTCCTTCCCGGAACTTGCTTCATAATTACCGGCCATCTCCATTAACCTTTTTCAATCTTTCTATCAACTTCCTCCACCATGAAAAGTACAAATCAATACGATGTAATTTTACTCGGCTCCGGATTAGGAAACACCACACTGGCAACTATTCTTGCCAAAGAAGGGTTTAAAACCCTAATCGTTGAAAAAGGAACGCACCCCCGATTTGCCGTGGGCGAATCAATGGTCTTTCGCTCCACGCTTTGGTATTGGATATTAGGACAAATTTACAACATTCCCGAACTGGGAAACCTGGCAAACTTAGATGAGATTTCCACCAAAGTTTCGCCTCGATGTGGCTCCAAACTGACCTTCGGATTTCTGTATCACCGGGAAGGACAAGTACAAAAACCGGAAGAATCAAATCGTTTGATTCCGCCAATTTTGAAATTGCTCAACGAAGCACATTTATACCGGGAAGATATAGACTTATACCTGTTAAATACTGCCATTAAATACGGTGCCGATTACCTCGAAAAATGTGAGGTGGTAAATTTGGAAATATCAGATGCATTCGGCGTAAGCCTGACAACAGATTCCGGTAATTTATATACAGGCAGGTACCTGGTCGATGGTGCCGGATTCCGATCTCCGTTGGCAGACAAATTAAATCACCGCCTGGGTAAGGACGATTTAAAAACCCACTCCCGCGCTATCTTTTCGCATTTTGATAATGTACCGGCCTACGACGACCTGGTGGCAGCTGGCACCTTCCCTAAACATAGTGCCAAATGGCATGAAGGTACTTTGCACCATGTCTTTGATGGCGGCTGGATGTGGGTTATTCCGTTTGACAACCACGACCGGACAAAAAATACCGGCTGCAGTGTCGGTCTTATGTTGGACCCTCGAAAATATCCACTGAATAAAGATATCAGCCCCAAAGAAGAGTTCTTCCGTTTTATCCAGCGCTACCCGAGTATGGCCAAGCACATGGAAAAAGCTACACCTACCATGGATTTTATCCGAACCGACCGCATTCAATATGGATCTGAATATTCGGCCGGACCCCGCTATTGTCAATTATCCCATGGGTTTAGTTTTATCGACCCGATCTTTTCCCGGGGCATTATTCGCACCATGGAATCTATTTATGTGCTCGCTCCCAAATTAATGGAAGCACTCCGCACAGATGATTTCTCTATGGATAAATTCGAATACCTGAACGACATGCAGACTAATCAAATGCAGGTGACGGATTTGTTAGTGAGTAATGCTTACCGAAGCATGGCAAATTACACCATGTGGAACGCCCTTTTACAGCAATGGGTTGGAAATGAACTGGCTTCTGCTATCTATATGCTGAGACGCTGTTTTCTGTCGCTGCAAAATAAGGATATTAGTCCGCTGCTGGACTTGGAGGAAGTACACTATAATGGAAAAGGCACTTGTTTCTCCAAAGAAATGACTGAAATTTATCACCTGCACAGCGCACAACTAGATCGAGCAGAAACGGGCGAAATCTCCTACGAAGAGGCCGCAAAACCGATTTACAAAGCCCTTTCCGAACAGTGGTTTTTACCCTACAACTTATTTTCCTGGGGAGACCCGATGGCCAGACACGCCGACTTTGGAAGACCTGATCAGCTCCTTGGACTATTAATTTGGGGTAAAACCAAACCGACCAAAGCGCAGCAACAAATGATGACAAGTCTGCCAATCCCAACGCTTTTAAAATTAGAATTGCAAGGCGTATTTAAAAAACGGAGACTTCGGAAAAAACCCTTGTGTAACATTCCAGAAAAACCACGTGTACTAGTGGAAAGCCCACAACTAGAGGTAGCATAAGTGGTTTAGGAGGTCTAATCCCAGGAGTGTGTTTGGGTTTGCTTTTGGAAGCATAACCAAACATACTCCTAAACCTCTACAACTTTCACCTGCTTCCCTTTCCGGCTTTCTTCCGCTTTGAATCCCATGACATGGCTCTCGATGGAAGCACCTATGGTGCTGGTAAGTAAGGATTCGTCCTGATGCGCTACAGCCTGAATCCAATCGGAGACCAGATTCCAGTCGCCGCCGCCATGACTATCGGAGCCGTGTTCCCATTCGGTTGTTTCACGGGTCCTGAAATCATACCAGCTGAATTTGGTCATATCCCCAACGATGTCGCCCATACTGCCCATGATACGGGTGCGCCGACCGTGATAAGACGTAAATGCTTCCATATTAAAGCTGGCCGTAACCCCTTCCTCAAACAACATATTACAGATATAGTGATCTGCCTGATCATTATCCATCCGATACACGCAGCGGCCATAATCAGAGTTTTTGAGGTAGTCCATGATCACCTCACCGTGGCGGCTTTTATCTTCAGGAAGGTCAAAATGATGCAGGTAGGTACGGTCCCGGTGATAAATTTTCAGGGCAGAATAGGGGCAATCTTTTTCGACCGCACAACCATCGGTACACCTGTTGGTACTGCCAGTTGGTGCATGGCTTTCTTTAAACCAGGAAAGCGATCCAAATGCCTGGATATGGGTGCAGGATTTACCCAGCATCCATTTTACGATATCTAAATCGTGGCAGGATTTTGCCAGAATAATCGGCGTGCCTTTGGCAGAATTGTGCCAATTGCCACGCACATAAGAATGGCTCATATGTATGTGGTTAATCGGTTCAAAATGCTGCATACTCACTACTTCTCCGAGCATGCCGGTCTGGATTAATTCCCGTAATTTGATAAAATACGGCGCATAACGGAGCACATGGCACACAGCCACAATCCGTTTCTTTTCTGTTGCTAGTGCCAGGATATCGCGGCATTCCTGTTCGGAAGGAGAGATCGGTTTTTCCAGGAGCACATCATAGCCCATTTTCAATGCCTCCATACAGGGGCCATAATGCAGATCATCCGGAGTTGTAATAATCACAGCATCTGCAAATTTTTCAACTTTAAAGACGTCCTCCCAGGTATTAAAAACGTGCTTTTTTTTGATCTGGTGTTTCTCCATATACCGCTCCCGGCGGATTTCAATGGGTTCGGCTACACCTACGATATCCAGTTCACCCGGGTATTCCACTGCATAATCTCCATATACATTCCCTCTGTTTCCGGCACCGAGCGTAATGGCTGTGATCGGACGATCCAGTGATTTTTTCTTTTTTGGATCAGGAAGTAAAATCGGGGTTCCATCTTCTGTGCGTGCCCAGGCCGATGGTGTAAATGCCAGGGCACCAAATGCCAGGGTTAACTTTTCAAGAGCTTCTCTTCTTTTCATCGTATTATTTTTTGCCTTTCGGCGAAAGCCGTTTAGGATTCAGCGAGGATTATCAGAGGAAGTTAGCAAAAAATTTATTGCTTTTGAGTAATATTAACAGGACAATACGAATCCAATGAAACGATTTAAAGCCCTCGATGTATTCCGCGGGATCACGATTTGTTTAATGATCATCGTGAATACGCCCGGAGATTATCAATATACCTTTGGCCCCCTGTTACATGCAAACTGGCATGGATTTACACCGACAGACCTGGTGTTCCCGTCTTTTTTATTTGCGGTGGGCACTGCCTTTGCTTTTGTAAAAGAACGATGGGCTACCAAATCATTATCCGATGTTTTTGGAAAAATTCTAAAACGAACCCTACTCATTTTCCTGCTCGGCTACCTCATGTATTGGTTCCCGTTTGTAAAATGGGATGAATCGGGTGCATTAACTTCATTCCCTTTCGGGGAAACTCGCATATTAGGCGTTTTACAACGAATCGCCCTATGTTATTTTGCAGGCGCTTTGTTAGTCTATTACTTTAGCAAGCGTAATCTGATTTTAATTTCCGGAATACTCCTCTTTGGATATTGGGCTTTGTTGGCCGGGTTTGGTGATTATACCCTGGAAGGAAATTTCGCCAGAACCTTCGACCTCTGGGTCTTTGGTCCCAATCATTTATACCATGGCGACGGGCTGCCCTTTGATCCGGAAGGGTTATTGAGTACCCTGCCTGCCATTGTGAATGTGCTGGCCGGATATTTAGCGGGCCACTATATTATCAAGGAAGGGTTGAATTATGAGCGGCTGGCAAAGTTATTAATCGCAGGTGCCCTCTGTTTGGGAGGCGCTTATTTATGGGATCTGCTGCTACCCATCAATAAAAAACTATGGACCAGCTCCTATGTCTTACTGACCATTGGTCTGGACCTGATTATTCTTTCCCTCATCATTTATACGACCGATTTTATTACTAAAAAATGGGAATATAATTTTTTCGAAATATTCGGAAAAAACTCTCTGGCTATTTATTTACTCTCTGAATACCTGGCTATCACCCTGTTATTTATCCGGGTCGATGGCGAAAAATCGCTTTTCCGGTTTATCTATGAATCCGGTTTTGAATGGATTGGTCCTTATTGGGGATCGCTTGTTTTTGCGCTTGTTTTTATGCTAGTCTGCTGGTCTGTGGGCTGGATGTTGGATCGAAAGAAGATTTATATAAGAGTTTAGGTAATTTTTAATGTTGAATTTTTAATTATGGTACGTACCTGGATAACTATTCAATACCATATACTTCATTTCTAATAAATAAAAGTCGGTACCGGATTGCTCCGATGCCGACTTTTTACTTAGGAATTAATTCTCTATTGTTTGATAATTCTTCCGTGATTGCTATGGCCGTCAAATTCAATCGACCAGAAATAAATACCAGCTGAAAATTCCTGGAGTTCCAAGGAGGACTGGAAGTTTCCGGTATTTGATAGAATTACCTGTTTAATTAAGCGGCCACTTACATCCATTAATTTAAAAATGCCCTGATCGGAATTATTAAATTTTCCATCCAGGCGGATATTTAATTGGCCACTTGTCGGATTAGGCCAACATTGGAACATAAGGTTTTCAGATAATTGGAGCAGAGCCGTATTCACGCCCACCTCGACTTCCTGTTCTGCCAGGCATCCTTCTGAATCCTGTACTAATACTGTATAAATGCCAGCAGAAAGGCCTTCAAAATTTGGTTCTGACTGAAACGTTATGCCGCCATCAATACTATATTGAATATCGCCGAATCCATTAATAGGAGAAATCTCAATTGTACCATCTTGTGCAGCAGCCGTCGATTCTTCCGTGATCTGAACGGTGAACTCTAATGTACAGGTAAGTACTTCAATAGATTCAGCCCATAAGCAACCTTCGCTATCTAATACCGAAACGTCGTATATACCGCCTTCCAGTCCTTCAAATAGCGGCTCTGACTGATAGGTCTGCCCGCCATCAATACTATAACTTAAACTTCCGTATCCATCTAAAGCAACTATTGTTATCGTTGCATCAGACATCCCGGCTCCAGATTCCAGCGTAGCATTTACAGTACTGTTTATGGTACAGCCCAAAACTTCGATGGTTAAATTCAATTCGCAGCCATCTTCGTCAAGTACTAAAACATCATAATTACCTGCCGGGAGATCTGTAAATATATTCTCTGACTGGAACGTTTGACCACCATCAATACTGTATTGGAGGATATCGTCTGAATCATTAATGTTTACACTAATTGATCCGGGATTTGGCAGGGAGGCACCTGAAGCTACGGATGATAGGGTGCCCGTCAAACATGGATAATAACAGAAATCATAAGGCTCAAAATTGTCATTAAAATCATCTACAAAAATGAGCACCTCATCCATATCATTCTTAATTTCTACCGTACCATTCAGACCATCGCCATAAGTATCCCATAATTTTAAGACATAACAATTCGGATTAAAATTTTCGGGTAAACAAAGGGTATGATAATAATGTGTGTTTGGAGCTAAATATGGCCCTCCGCTTGCAATAGAAGAACCATTTTCATTAAAAATAGCCCAGTAAGTTTCAGAGGGAAATCCATCAGTCTCAAAATCCAGGTAAATGGTATTTCCTGATATTAGCTCGCCACTAAACGCTGAGGCGCCAAGCGTGTTATCGCTGGTTTCTGCATCGGGTTCATTATTGATCATTGCTGCAGTGATACTGACGTCGTATTCTCCTGCTCCAAAATCAGTGGTACTGTATAATACAATTTCTGATGTCAGGGGTAAGAGGTTACCTGTCCAGTTAAACATTTCTGGTATTCCTCCATCAATAGTTACTTCAAAATCAACAGAAGTAATGGTTTCCGTTCCGAAGTTGCTAAGCTCTACCTGAAAACCAAAACCTGACCCGCAACTCTCCTGTGGGGCAAGGTTGGAAAGGCCGACATTTAATCCCGGATTGTGCTCAACTACAATAGAGACGGTATCATTAAACAAGCTATTATCTCCGGCAAGGCTGGAAAATGCCTGTACCTGATAAAAACCCGGAGCAGAAAGGTCAGCTGTCGCATTGAATGTATATGTTATTGATTCACCGGGTGCTAAAAGCTGGTTAATTGTTTCCAAAACTGGTGCTTCACTATTGATTTGATATCCTACATCAAAGTCCTGTTGTTGATCCTGTCCATAATTTTTAATAATCACCGTAACCTCTTCTATGGCTGTTGGTTCTCCGGAAACAGGATTCAAAATTTGTTGTATCCCCATATCATTTGCAGAACTGGCTAAATCAAAACTTCCAACGACCATTTCGTTATTTAAGGTTCCAAAAACAATAAAGGAGGTGTCTCCAACCAATTCAAAATCTGTAATTGGCAAATCACTTCCATTATACTGGACAGTATAAACACCATCCGTTCCGAAGTCCGGATTTAATGTGCCATCCGGCAAGTACTGACGAATCGTACCATCTGTGTTTGCAAAAATAACCTTGCCATCACAAAAAATTTCAACCCTATATCCGGATCCATAAGCAGAGATGGAGCCATTGTTTCCATAGGAGGTATCTAAACTTCCATTCGCGTTTAGCCGAAAAATACCCAAACTGGTTGTTGCTAAAATTTTCCCGTCAGGCTGGACATATAATTTTATGACTGCGCCACCTGGAAGCAGTGCAAAACCATCTGCTCCAAAGTTGGTATCAATTGAATAGGTACTGCTCCGGGCAACGACACCCGCCTGCCCAAAAAATGTACCCCCAATTAAATAGTTACCGTTTGGAAGCGTAGCAGTGTGAAAGGCTTTCTCCGTCCCGTCGAAATACAGGTAGGTGTCTTCCAGACTACTCCCAAATGATGCTACCCAAAGATAATAGTTAAAATACAGGGGATCGTCTGTATAACCAAATACCCTGTATCCCGTGCCCGGGATATCCTCTATTCCATAAAAATGGTCATCTGTATCATCATCAAAATTATAGTCCAAAGAAAAGGAATAAGATAGATTTCCAACATCGTCTAAACCGTAAATCTGCCCATCTGCATTTTGAACATAATTACCCCAATTATTTCCCTCATATAGCAAGATAGCCTCATTATCGTCCAGGACCTTAAAATCAGTATAATCCTGACCCGCGTCAAAATCTGCAGAAGCTGACTGGGCTGCGGCACCATTAGAACCCCAGCTAAGATCAGGTGTTCCATCCGGATTATAGCGGTAAGTCGTGAAGCTTTCAACACCCCAACCAGGGTTAACTTCTAAAATTAATATGTCTCCATCGGAATAAACTTCTAATCCTTTTCCATAGTAGCCAGGTGAATTGACTTGACTGATAAATCCATCCGTTCCAAAATTCAGGTTGGGTGAAATCTGTTGTCCGGATAAAAGAAAAGGTAATACACAAATTAAAAAAAGGGGTGTAAAGGTTCTCATCTGTAAATGATTTAAAAATTGTGTCATATTTAAAGGCCTGGGATTTACTTAATTTTACGGTTGGTCCGATTCCATTGCATAAACTTCCTGCCCTCCCAACTCATTCATTAATCCGCTGATATAACCATAAGTCACATGGGCTTTTTCTTTGTAATCTGCTTCGGCCATCAGGAGCTTATGCAATTTAGGGAGATTATAAAATGGCACGCCCGGGTATAAGTGATGTTCTAAGTGATAACCAACCTGGTGCGGAGCCAGTAAAAAACGCTCCAGCGTATGTGGCATGACCGTGCGTGTCGAGGTCAATAGGTCATCGTAGGTCAGTTCGCCAAAATGCTCTGCTACACTGCGGATGTATTGGAACATAAAAAAGGTAGAGAGATAAGGTACAACCCAAAAGATAGCAAAATATTTCCAGCCGCCTGCCAGCGTTAGTCCGGCAAAGAGTATGACATAAAACACCCCTTTCGGGGTAATTTTAAATGCCCGAGCACCCGAATTTGCCGGTGCCTGGAATCGTTTAAAAAACCAAATAGCGTCTTTTAACCCCTGAAACAGGGTGAAGTATGAAAAAATGGTACTCAAAAATTCCATTTTAGACTTCGGAAAGGTGAATTCCTTTTTCCCCAATTTGGAGACCCAATCCGGATCATGGTCTGTATTTAGGTGTTTATGATGCTTCAGGTGATTTTCACGATATACCTCAATGGAGGTAAATAGAGGATACATGGTTACCAGATTAGTAATTAAATCATTCCATTTCCTGTTTTTCAAAAATCGGAAATGAGTCGCATCGTGCATTAAAATGGCCATGGCATGCATACGGGCACCAATCACGATCACTGCAAGAATATATACGATCGGGTTAAAAAAACGAATACATAGTACGATGGTGGCCAGCATAAGCACCCAATCAAATACCAGAGCAAACAGGTGTCGGTGTGCCTGGGTTTTAAACAGGGGTTTTAGGAGTTTAGGATCGACATTGACCTTTAAATCGGGTGCATGATGATGTGCCATGATCTGTTATTTTGGATACTTGGAATTTTAAGTGGTTAACAATCCAAAGATCAGGGTAATCAGACAGCACCAAAACCACATGATCATGTGGCACCATTCATCATTTAAAACTAATCAAGTGGATCGAATCGTGTAAATTTGCGCCGATAAGCCGTCGCTCAACAAATGATATCCTGAGAACATTAGTATAAAGGAAGGGAGATGCTAAACGGCAAAGAGGACAAACAACATAAGGCTGACTTTTTTAACCAGCCTAAGCACGTAAATTCTGAATGTTAAACGCCATTGCTTTATTCATACCGATCTTCCTATTATTAGTCGGTATCGAATGGTATATCAGTCAAAAAAAAGAGGATCAGGTATATGCTACGGGCAACACCGTCATGAACATGACTATCGGTGCAATCGATCAGATTAGCTCTCTTTTTTATTTTGTTGCGCTGTTTGTGGTTCTCGAATATGTATATACTCATTTCCGAATATTGGAAATTGATAATAACTGGATGCAATGGGTGCTGGCCTTTTTTGCCGTTGATTTTTTATCCTATTGGTATCACAGGCTCTCCCATACCATGAACATCTTCTGGGCAGGCCATGTCACGCATCATTCTTCTGAGTATTTCAATTTGACAAACGGCTTCAGAACCTCCTTTTTTCAAGGGATCAACCGGATTATTTTTTGGGCGGTCTTGCCCGTCTTTGGTTTCTCTCCAATTGTATTAATTGTTATTCTGAAAATTTCGGGGATTCATGATTTTTTCCTGCACACCCAATATATTTCTAAACTCGGTTTTCTGGAAAAGATCTTTGTCACGCCATCTCTGCACAGGGTACACCACGGTAAAAATGATATTTATATTGATAAAAACTTCGGTTCTGTATTATTGATCTGGGATTATCTCTTTGGCACCTTGCAACGCGAAACCGAAGAGGTGCAATATGGGATAAAAGGACATTATGTCGATAATAGTCCGGTTGTAGCTATCGGACACCATTATTTTTATCTCTGGAAAACGATATCAAAAACCAAACAATGGTATAA
Source organism: Saprospiraceae bacterium (assembly GCA_020437105.1). Taxonomy (GTDB): domain Bacteria; phylum Bacteroidota; class Bacteroidia; order Chitinophagales; family Saprospiraceae; genus JAAEZH01. The sequence continues at coordinate 1,266 of JAGQWR010000140.1, read as the reverse complement.
TAAATTCAAGCTATTGGTCATGCCTCCTGATTGGGTTCCCGATGAAGTCCAATCAACTGAAGGTACTCCAGTCCAAGGTTCTGTTTCTATTACAACCTTACAAAGATCATATGCTTACTTTCAAACCACTATATGTGTTATTGGAGTTATATTATTATTGGTTTTTAAAAATATGCTTTCTATCTGGGAACTCCTTTTGTTTTCAGGAATACTGGTTTCTTCCTTATCAATAAGCACACTTATCTTCAATAAAAATATTCGACCAGGTTTTATTAACTGGGAATCTTTCCGGTTAATCTGTAGTATTTTTCTAGTCTCTCTTATGATGACTCAATATTCGGGTAATTATTTACTGGTTGTTTTGTTGTATTTATTTCTTTCCTTATTTCTAAACATCGGGAATAAGGAGAATTCACTAAAATGGACTAACAATTATTTTAAATCGATTGCACGGGTAATAAGACTGAGGCCTAAATGAGTATAAAAGCAAAAAACCACATCATTACCCAATTTAATGTGTGGTAATGATGCAGTTTTAACAACAATATATTTCAAATAAGTAATGGCTCTTTTATGGATTCATCCTGGCAAAAATCAACCCGGCAATAATTGCCTGGGTAACCCCATAGACCAACCAGGTAATTACGATGCCCAATGTTACGTTTAGTGCACTAAAGCAGATCCACATGGCAGGTAATGTTGCAATTAAGCCATATACTAACCCAAATTCCAAGCCTTTTAAAACGGTATTTCCCTTAAAAATGGATTTAACCCGGTTCCAAAACCAGGCAAGCGCCAGAGAAAGTACAAATGGATGAAAATAGAATAAGAGGGCACGTTCGCTTCCCGGCCAAAATACCGGATTATAATATTCTTCCAACATAGTCGGAAAAAACTTGATGGAGACAAATAGTATGAGGTAGCTAAAAGCAAATAAAACAAGCCCGGAGATTAGTGCGGAGATAAGAATCCTTTTCATAATCGATGGTTGAAGGTTTTTGCAATTGGAACAAATAATTGTTCTAATTTATCCCTCTTTCCGTTTGCATGATATGACTTTAGTCAGACGAGAAACATGATTTTCATCCATGTACTTTGCCATACATATACCCAAACGAAAGTGGTTTGGGCTTTTTATCTTTTTCTTTTTTTTTTTTTCAGCGTTAAAAATACTCGCCATAGCTAAGGCTATGACTGTGTTTTTTGCCTTGTAGGCCAAAAAAATAAATTTGTTAAAATTTCTCAAACTACTTTCGCTTGTGTATA
>JAGQWR010000139.1:6979-7496 GCA_020437105.1 Saprospiraceae bacterium | reverse complement strand
CTCTATTTTAGCCAGAGGCATGGCCAGTGTTATTTACCTGTAAGCAGGTTTGAAGTGTCTGAAGTGATGTATTGCGCCTGGCGGAGAAGGTGTGTTTTAAGTAACCCAATTATTTTTTTTCGAGTAAAATTTTTAATTGTTTTTTATTCAAAATAAAAACAAAAATAAAAGGTGGTTTATTTTTTTTACTTTTTTTAAAGTACTGTTATTCAGTCTATTGTGATTGATGTTTATTTTTTAATAAATAATTTAAATTACTGTGCTTTTAGTTTATTTTTTTTTAAACTGAATATTTAATTTATTTTTTAAATACTGCTGGCAGTTGTGTTTTTCTGAATTTCGAAACATGTTTTTGATACTTCCGGGCTGTTTCTGATCAGAATGAAAAAGGAAACCAGGAACGTGTTTGGGATTTACACTTCGGCGCATGAGCAGTAAATTTTATCCTGCTCTTTGTTATTTTTCTTTATCGGATTGCCCCGCTCTATGGTTGGGATTTGCAACCCGCATCCTCCGA
>JAGQWR010000139.1:0-6902 GCA_020437105.1 Saprospiraceae bacterium | reverse complement strand
TTCACTACTGCATCCAAAAGCAATTGCCAAACACACTCTTATACTTCCCGGAGTTGTACCTGATATCGAGAGGAGCATATTGGGTGAGTCTTACAGGACAGGCTGGAAAATATTCCTGCTTCCAACTTCATCCGAACCAATCTCTTTTTGGCTGTAAAGCCCCTTGACGAGCATAGCCATTTCCAGGTAGTAGGTGACTTGATTCGATGCCCGTTTTTGCGAAAAAATAGGGGGGCTTTACTTTGGACGATCAGAGCTTGGTAGATCAGGCGGTTTACCCGTGGCACCAAATTTCATGAGTGAAATGTAAAATTTACGTCAAAGCAGAAAAAAAATTATATTTTGTTGATTCATTCTTTTGGAGTACAATTCAAAGGAATTGGCGAATTTTTACAATTTTTTCCAAATAGTGTTGCGGAAATTGGGGGTAACATATGGTGCAAAATCTCGAACTGTTAAAATTGAAAATTTGATAAATATTGCCTTCATTGTAAAATTATCCATATACTTGCATCGGAAGTGAAAACAAATAAACACCGAAAACACTTTTTTAGATCCAACCGATTTAAGCTTTGTGAGGGTTAAACTTGCTTGCATTTCCACAATATTTTGTTCTACCAGTTTGTAAAGAAAACAAGATTAGAAGGGTGAAATTACCCTCCTAAAACCTTTATAATAAAACCTTTATCATGTCAAAGTGCGCCCCCCCGCTTTTGCATGGACAGTTATGTGGTTTACCCATATGGTACCCTAAAGCACTGTCAAGCAAATTAAACTGGTTAGAATTGAGCCGTCCTTTAAAGAGGACTTCGGCTCGATGTCCATTGCCGTCCGGCATCAATTTGCACGATCACTTAAATAAGTTTATTAAGAAGTAGTCCATCCGGGTCAAGCCATTGCTATGCCCTGTTTGGGCTATTGCTGTTTATTGGACTTGGCTCTTCGGAGGGGGATTTTTTATTGTATTCAATTAAACCCTAGATAACGAACAGTAGCCACCATGAATCAACTGTACCGTTTTGTTCAAAACCAGCGTTCCAATTTTCGGAACCTTACATCAGGCTCAACCAATTTTAAAAGTTATTCCGCTGCCCTAATTATTCTGGGCTTAAGTGGTTTGCTATATGTTGCAGCCCAGGGAAGCCTACAATCTATGTGGAAATTCCCATCCAAATCTGAAACTAAAGAAACTGTTGCCGAAAAACCGGAAACAGTTGAATCTGTGAAATCAGCAGCACTCGTCAGCGCTGTCGAAGTTTCTCCAGTCGAAGCAGGCGCTATGATGCCTCCCCCTAATAGCGGATGGGATTATTCCTGTGCAGATGGAGTAACAGTAGAATTAATTGGGAAAGGAATGGATGGTCAAACAACGGCCTCCCTTACAATTCCCAATTCTGCAACGGTAGATTCTATTTTGGTGGTAGCTATTACAAAGCAGGGGACACCTCCTGCTAACGTAACCTTTAGCACCAACAATGGGCAATCTGCAACAGTTGCAGGTGAAACTTCTGCAAATTCACCAAATGGAAACTCTTGTACCAACTGCAAGATGTACTCGACGGTGTTTTCAGGCGCTTCTACTGTTTCGGTGAATACCAATGGTGGTACAACTTTTCCTTCTTTCTCTGCATACATTTTCAGAACGGATCCTGGTGCAAATACCTCCGCCAGCGCGTATCCGATCAACATGTACTTTTATAAAGGGAGTGATACATTTACTGTTCCAATTGCAACAGACTCCTATCCAAGAAACGTAACCCTGGAAATTCCCATTTCAGAGTTGTTGAATGATGGCCGTAGTGCGATAGTCACCATGACTGCCGGAGCATTATCCACTTCTAAGAGTTATTTAACCTGGGACCCGCTCCTGGGGAATTCGCTCCGAATAGGGGAAATTACCCTGTACAATGTTCCCGGTACTGTCAGCTCCATTGATGTTGAAGTTAAGTCCCCGACCTTTAACGGGGATTCTTTCATTGTAGGCGGATATCTTTCCGTTACTACAGAATGTGAGACTTCCGTTACCTATGATTATGGTGATGCTCCCACTCTGGGAAGCCTGGGGATCAAAAACGACGGACCAACCAAGGCATGGCTGGGTTCCGAAATCGGTGATTCTGATCCGGGTACCCAGGGAGATCCAAATGCCCTGGGAGATGATAATGATGGCAATGATGACGAAGATGGGGTCATATTTATTGGCGGGACCTCCATGGTACCCGGCCAAACTAAAACGATCGATATAGAATGGAATACCCAGGATGGGTATTCTTGTATTTATGCCTGTGTGGATTGGAACCATGATGGTATTCTCTCTACCAGCGAAGAGATTTTCTCGCCAACTACGGTAGGTAATGGTACCAATTCTTCAAACGGGGTGTTTAAGAAAACTTTTACCGTTCCATCAAATGCGGTTTGTGGAACTACTTTCGCCCGATTCTATATTCACGATAATTGCGATGTTCCTCCTACTGGCTTGTTTGATAATGCAGAAGGAGAAGTGGAAGATTATGCGATCACTATCAATTCTAAAGTAATTGCAAGTGTATCCAGTTCGCCAAAAACTATTTGTGAAAATTCTTCTGCAACCCTTACAGCATCTGGAAGCAGCGGGGTTCCTCCTTATACTTATGAGTGGGATAACGGCCTGCCAGGCGGACCAATCCAAACCGTGAGTCCGACTCAAACAACAACTTATTCCGTTACCGTTACCGATGCAAACCAGTGTAGCAAGTCAAAAAGCTATACCCTGGTGGTGAAGGATTCACCAGAAGTTACTGTAAATAGCGCCACAATTTGCGGCGGCGAATCAGCTACCCTAACGGCTTCGGTTACAGGCGGAGTTCAGCCTTATAATTATTCCTGGAGTGTCGGTAGTGGAAATTCATCTATTACTGTTTCACCTAATACAACTACAACTTATTCTGTTACTGTTATTGACAACCAGTCTTGTACCAGTGAAGCCTTCGCTACAGTCACTGTAGCAGAGATGGATCCGGCCATTATCACAACCAGTTGTGATAATATGGGAACTCCAACCAATCCTCTGGATGATGTATTTTATTATACCATCACAGTAAATGGAAATGGATCGACTTTTGATATTTCCGGCGATGATTCAGAGACCGGGTTGGCCTATAATACAGCCCATGGTCCGTTTGGTCCATTCCTGATCACCCAGGGCAATGTGTATTTAACCATTACGGATTCAAATAATGGTTCTTGTTCTCAAAGTGCAACCATTGTTCCTCCAAGCGCTTGCTCGAATAATTGTGTTCTTAATTTCCCGGACATTTCAACAAGTTGTGATGATAACGGAACTCCCTCTGATGATTCAGATGACCAGTTCTATTACTCGATTATTGCTACTGCCAATAATGGTGGTTCCACCTTTAATATTTCAGGAGATGATGTACACAATGGATTGACTTATGGGGTAATCCATGGTCCGTTTGGTCCGTTTCCTACCTCCGGTGGTGGCTTGGTGATTAACCTGACTGATGGCAGTTCATCTTCCTGCGTGCTTAATGGAGTGGATATCATGACACCTAATTGTGCACTGTGTAGCGATGTTGTGTTTGAATGGGAAGGTTCTGCTGCAAATGGAGCAGTTTGGAATCCAACTGATAATTCTAAGGTCTATCCGATAAATTATACGGATGTAAATGGCAACCCTGCTTCTGTCAATGTGACCATGACAATTATTGATCCAAGTAACCGGAACTATGATCCAGACCTTCACACCACACACCCGTTTGATAGTGGGGATGGTTGTTTACCTTATGGTTCTGAAATCGATCAAATTCCGGGAGATGGTACCATTATCGATCCCTGGGATTCTGATTGTGGAACCATCTATACAGAAACAGATGGCGGTTATGGCGAGGATTATTTGACTTTTGGTATCAAAACAAAAGATCACAATGAGGAAGTAACAATTCGATTTACTTTTTCTGAACCGATCCAACTAAATAACTTTACGATCTCTGATATTGATTATGTCGGTTTGTATAATGACTATCAAACACTGTCTCAATATGAATCTCCTGGTAACTCCTATCAGGATGAGGTAGAGGTAGCTGCTTCGAATGCAGGTGGTAATGTACCGGTTTATTTTTCAAATATTGGAAGCGCACTGAATACAAGCGGACAAACAGTAGAAGCAAAATACAATACCAATTTTAATGGGAATGTGTTGCCTACTGATCCGGTTGCTACGCTGATGTTGAACACCGATGAGTCAATCACCCAACTGGATATCATCTATTCCAACGGTCCTGATGATGCAGCTGATGAGCAAATCCATCCAAATTATTATAGCTGGTGGTCAGATACCCATGGTGCCACAAATGGAGTATCAGATGACCATGCGATCCGGATTTCCGGATTTGACTTCTGTGTGCTTACCTGTAATTTGAATGCCCCCCTTATCGCAATTTATTGTGATGATAATGGCACACCAGTAAATCCGTTCGATGATACCTATACTTACCGAATCAAAGTTACAGGTAGTAATACGGGAGCTAATTACAATATTAGTGGCGATGATACACACGCAAGTCTGCCTTATAATGTGGTAAATGGTCCATTTGGCCCTTTCCCTATTTCTGGTGGTGCACTCAACCTTATGGTGACAGATAATAGTGATTCAGGATGTAATCTTTCCACGACTGTGAATCCGCCTGCACCCTGTTCTGTACTTTGTGATCTGGATACACCAACGATCGAAACCTATTGTAATGACAACGGTACTCCAACCGATCCTTCTGACGATTATTACACCTATACCGTTTTTGTTACAGGTTATAATACCGGACCTTCTTATTCAATTACAGGTGACGATTTTCATCTTGGCCTGCCTTATAATGTGATTAATGGTCCATTTGGTAACTTCCCAATCAGTGATGGAGACCTGTCTATCACGATTTCAGATTTATTCAGCATTTCCTGTAGTTTGAATGAAATTGTAGAAGCACCTGCAGTTTGCTCAACCGATTGCGACCTGTCAGTAAATGCTGGTCCGGATGTTACTGTTTGTATCGGAGATGAAGTAACCCTCACAGCAGTTCATGCTGGTGGCAATGGTAATGTTACTTACCAATGGGACAATGGATTGGGATCCGGTGCAAGCCATACATTTACGCCAAATGCAACGATCACCTATACTGTTACGGTCACGGATGCAAACGGATGTACTGATACAGATGAAGTTACTGTTACACTCGCTGCTGAACCATTGGTTTATATCGATTGTGGTGATGGCGGATTAGCCCTCCACACCATTAGCCCAAATCAAAACGCCGGATGTACCCCTGCTTCTTATGCCTTCTATACCAGCTCCGGAATTTTCGCTCCTTCAGCCGGTTGTAGCACGGGCAGTTATTGGGTAACAGAAGGAACATCCACCTTCCGGGAAAATGCAAATGGAACAGCCTTCCTGAGCATGACCGTAAAAAATACCTGTAACGCAAACTGGAAACTCCAGATTGAAACAGTCTTCTCTTCCAGAACATTCTCGCCACCAGCGAGCAGCCCGCATGAAGATGGCTGTTTGGGAGATCAGGATAATTCTAACTGGTATTACTACTCAGATACCAAAGGTAATATCACCGGACTGGGCGACCTGGCCGGATTTAAAGGTTCATTTGTTAGAACCGGCCCGTCTTTCCAACTTGGAAACGGTGCAAACCTGAGAGATGGCCTGTTTGGTGGCTCTGGCTGGTTGGATTTGTCTATCGTTTCACAACCAACAGGATCTGTCACAGCCAATCCGGGGCAACTGGATTATAATTTCCGCCTGAGCGGAGAAGCCCTGTTGCCGGAGGATGAAGAAAATACCTGTCTGGAAATTTGTGCAGGTGAAAGTGCTACGCTTACCGCGAATGGAAGTGGTGGTACAGGAACCCTGAGCTACAACTGGAGTTCCGGTCAAAGTGGACCAGAGATTACCGTTTCTCCGGTGACTACCACGACTTATACTGTTACCATCACCGATGTGAATGGCTGTTCCTCTACAGATGAAGCTACAGTTACGGTATTTGATGCGATTACAGCAACTGCCAGTACAGATAAAACCATCTGTTTGGGTGAAAACACGACAATCAGCGCAAGCGGAAGTGGTGGAGATGCACCTTATAGTTACGAATGGGATAATGGCCTTGGGTCTGGTTCCAGCCATGTAGTCAGCCCCTCAACTACAACGACCTACTCCGTTACTGTTACGGATAGCAACGGTTGTACGGATACAGACGAAGTAACCATTACCGTTAAGGAAATCGATGCCCCCATTATTGTTGCAACCTGTAACAATAATGGAACACCAACGGATCCATCAGATGATTACTTCACTTATACCATTGAAGTATCTGGTACAAACACCAGTACAACATATAACATCAGTGGAGATGATTCTCACACAGGATTGTCTTATGGTGTAATCAATGGTCCATTTGGAAACTTCCCAATTTCCGGTGGAGATTTAGATATTACAATTGCAGATAGTGCTGCGCCTAACTGTGCTGTTGATGCAACAGTAGAAGCACCTGCAGTTTGTTCAACCGATTGCGACCTGTCTGTAAATGCCGGTCCGGATGTTTCTGTTTGTATCGGAGATGAAGTTACACTTACAGCTTCCCATACAGGAGGCAATGGTACGATTACCTACCAATGGGATAATGGATTGGGATCCGGCGCAAGCCATACCTTCACCCCAACAGCCACAACTACCTACACGGTTACGGTCACGGATGTAAACGGATGTACTGATACAGATGAAGTTACTGTTACACTCGCTCCTGAACCATTGGTTTATATCGATTGTGGTGATGGCGGATTAGCCCTCCACACCATTAGTCCAAACCAAAGCGCTGGCTGTTCGCCTGCTTCTTATGCCTTCTATACCA
>JAGQWR010000138.1 GCA_020437105.1 Saprospiraceae bacterium | reverse complement strand
TTTCAAGGTGCAACTCACCCATACCACTAATAATGGTCTGGTTGGTATCTTCATCGTACCGAACCTGGAACGTCGGATCCTCTTCCGCCAGTTTGGCCAAAGCCATACCCAGTTTATCCAGATCTTTTGCCGTTTTTGGTTCTACAGCAACCCCGATAACCGGATCAGGGAATACCATACTTTCAAATACGATGTGTTTGTCCAAGTCACAAAGGGTATCCCCTGTGCGAATATCTTTGAATCCTACGGCTGCAGCAATATCACCAGCTTCCACACGCTCAATCGCGTTTTGCTTGTTGGCATGCATTTGATACAGTCGGGAAATCCGTTCTTTCTTATCGTTACGCGTGTTGTAAATATATGAACCGGCATTAAGTACACCGGAATACACACGCATAAAGGCTAAACGACCTACAAACGGGTCGGTTGCAATCTTAAACGCCAGTGCAGAAAAAGGCTCATCGTTAGATGGCTTGCGGCTGATTGGCGCTTCTGTATCCGGATCAAAACCGGTTACTTCGCCAATATCAAGCGGTGAAGGCAGATACGCACAAACCGCATCCAATACAGCCTGAACCCCTTTGTTTTTGAAAGCAGTACCACACATCATCGGAACAAAGTCATTGTTCATTACCGCTTGACGCACAGCTGCAATCATTTCTTCTTCGGTGATCGATTCCGGATCCTCGAAGTATTTCTCCATCAGGGTTTCATTATACTCTGCTACTGCTTCAAGCAGTTTCTCACGCCACTCTGCTACAACTTCTACTAAATCGTCCGGAACAGGAATTTCATCAAAAGTCATCCCCATGTCCTCATCATTCCAGATGATTGCTTTACCAGTGATCAAATCAACGACCCCTTTGAAGCGCTCCTCATTACCAATTGGTACCTGAAGTGGAATTGATTTAGAACCAAGTTTTTCTTCAACATCACGTACTACTGCAAAAAAGTCTGCACCTGAACGGTCCATCTTGTTTACAAATCCAATACGTGGAACCTTATAGTTGTTTGCCAGGCGCCAGTTTGTCTCAGATTGAGGCTCTACACCACTTACTGCACAAAACAAAAACACCAACCCGTCAAGTACCCGAAGTGACCGATTAACTTCTACTGTAAAGTCAACGTGACCCGGAGTATCGATGATATTCATCGGATATTCCTGATCTTTCCACTTCCAGCTGGTTTTAGTGGCAGCAGAGGTAATCGTAATTCCCCGCTCCTGCTCTTGCTCCATCCAATCCATGGTGGCAGCACCATCGTGTACTTCTCCAATCTTGTGACTCAGACCGGTATAGTAAAGTACCCGCTCAGTTGTAGTGGTTTTGCCTGCGTCAATATGCGCGGCAATACCAATGTTCCGGGTGAATTTAAGATCCTTTGCCATTTAACTACCTAAAAGGTTTTTATAATTTGATATGTTCTATCTCTGTTCTTAGATGCGGAAGTGCGCAAATGCCCGGTTAGATTCAGCCATCCGATGCGTATCTTCTCTACGCTTAACGGCTGCTCCTTCTCCTTTGCTTGCTGCGATCACCTCAGCTGCTAATTTCTCTGCCATCCCTTTTCCTGCACGAGCACGCGCAAAACGAATCATCCATTTCATGCCGGTAGAAACTTTGCGCTTCGCACGAATCTCTGTCGGAATCTGGAAAGTCGCTCCACCAATCCGGCGGCTGCGTACTTCTACCTGAGGCATAACATTATTCAATGCTTTTTTCCAGGTAGCATGCTCATCCATCTTGGTTCTTTCCAAGACAATGTCCATGGCATCATAAAAAATACGATACGCAACAGATTTCTTACCCTGCCACATCATGTTATTTACAAACTGTGTAACGAGTGGATCTCCGTATCGTGGATCTGGCGCAAGTGGCCGTGGTTTTGGTTTTCTTTTTCTCATTGTTAATCAGCGGTTTCAACAAGTTTATGAAACTTAATTAGGCCTTAGGACGCTTAGTTCCATAACGGGAGCGACTCTGCTTCCGGTCTGTAACACCCGCGGTGTCTAATGCCCCACGTACAATCGTATAACGAACACCCGGAAGGTCTTTTACCCGCCCCCCGCGAACAAGCACAATCGAGTGCTCCTGCAAGTTGTGTCCTTCACCCGGAATGTAGCAGATTACTTCGAGACCATTGGTCAAACGCACTTTCGCCACTTTACGCAAAGCTGAATTCGGTTTCTTTGGCGTTGTCGTATATACACGAGTACATACTCCACGACGCTGTGGACATGAATCCAACGCGCGAGACTTGCTCTTTTGGACCACCTGGGTCCGGCCTTTGCGTACAAGTTGGTTGATAGTAGGCATATTCCTTTCGGACTAGATTAAATAATTCCTTGATAATCAGCTTTTAAAACCCTTTGATTTTCCAAAGTAAACTGTAGTCGCTCACTCCTTCCCGATCCGGCTTCTTAAAAAGCGATTGCAAAGGTATGATTTTAATGAGGAATTCCCAAACCCCCTCCCAAAAAAAAGATGGAATTTATTGGGTATTCTTTTGGCTGCTTATCTAATCCCTCAAAATTGCATTCCAGGAGAATAAAATGTGGCATATCTGTTGGTTTTCAAAACAATTGTATTGCAGTAGTCTGATAAACTGGACAATAAAAAATATATCCCGGGTAAAAATTATCTGATATTATTTACAAAACCTCCAGTCAACGTATTTTTAGATGCCGATCTCCACAAAGAAGATCAATTTGTGATCCTTGTCCGGCCTCTTCACCAGAAAAAAGATCTTATTTTCGCATCTATATGGAAACATTCTACCACGAACAGGATTTTCAGATCCGAACCTACGAAATCGATAAAGCAAAAAGAGCTACCGTTGTAGCTCTTACAAGATTAATGCATGAAGCAGCCATGCAAAATGTCATTAAGCTGAAGTTGTCTGTTTGGGATCTCGAACCCTATAAGGTTTCCTGGGTTCTCATGCGTAAAAAACTCTGGATCGATCGACTTCCAATGCTGGGCGAACATATCCGGGTACATACCACTCCAGCCGGATTCAACCGTTCATTTACCTACCGGGATTATTTTGTATATGATTCGAATAATCAACGTATCGCGGCCGCTTCATCAACCTGGCTCCTAATGGATACAGAAAACCGAAAAATGGCCCCGCTTCCTGCTTTTGTTAAAGAATTTGAGCAGTTCATGCCCGCGCCGGAAGACTGCCTGCCAAGACCGGAAGGAAAAGTTCCTACCCTGGAAGACATTAAATGGACTGTTCCTTTCCGGGTAGATTGGCACGATCTGGATTTCAACCAGCACTTGAGCAACCTAAACTATCTGCAGTGGATGCTTGAAGTAATGCCGAAGGATTTTCTCGAATCCAATACCCCCCTCAGTATGCAGCTTGAATACAAATCCGAAAGTATGTACCACGACCGGATCATCTCCGAAGCTGCACCGATTGATTCCACCCACATCCTCCACCGCCTGCGCAATGAGGATAATGACCAAATCCTGGCTACCGCAATCAGCGAATGGAAAACAACTTAAGTACCGGCAAATAGCCAGAATCCTTCCAGCCTGACTAAAATTTAACTTTCAAAGTGATTTCTTCTGTTCCTCGTTGCACGACAACAGTGGTTTTGTCGCCCTTATTAAATTTGGCCAGCCCATCCATATAATCGTAGATATCTTTAACAGCTACATTTCCGATTTTGATAATTACATCCCCGCGTTGCACACCAGCTGCTTCTGCCGGACGATCTGAAATAACACCGTCAACCCGCATCCCTGTGCCATCATAAACATAATCTGGCATTACACCCAGCGTCACTTTAAAATCAGATACTTCACGATCAGCAGACTCATCTACGGTTTTCGTAAACACCAATCGCCCATTATCATTTAATGATCCGATTAATTGTACGATAAATGCACTGATATCGGTTACCCCCTGATAATTTACCAGCTCACTATCATCTTCCGGTTTGTGGTAATCCGCATGCTGCCCGCTAAAGAAATGCAGTACCGGAATATCATTTAGATAAAAAGAGGTATGATCCGACGGACCTATACCGCTGTCTGTTGTTTTTATCTGGATGTTTCCCTGCTTGATCTCTGGCAGCACTTCTTTCCAAACAGGAGAAGTCCCTGCACCATTTATTACCAGCATCCCTTCCTCATTCAGCCGGCCAACCATATCCAGATTCAGCATATAATTTACCTGAGACATATCAATAGTGGCATTATTGATAAAATACTTGGAGCCATATAAGCCGAGTTCTTCGCCGGAAAAGGCGATAAACAAATAATTGTTGGCTGCATATGCCGGACCGGAAATAGCCTCTGCTATCTGAAATAAGGCTGCTACGCCGGACGCATTATCATCCGCTCCGTTATGAATAGCCGGTTCACCGGTATGCCGTGAACCAAAGTGCCCCATGCCCAGGTGATCATAATGTGCCCCAATGATAACCGTAGTCGCTGCATTATTATCCAAATAAGCAACTACATTGTGGCCGGTTCGCCGTTCTTCTACCTCTCCGTGCGGATTCGGTTTGAAGTCAAACTCAAATCCCTGCATCCAGGATTCACTGCCTTTCGGCGAAAGCCCGGACTCCTGAAACCGATAGGCAATATAATCTGCAGCCATTTGCTCCTGTGGGGTTCCGGTTTCACGGCCTCCGAGCAGATCGGATGACAAATAAACAATGTCAACCATCAATTCCATTTTGGCATTTGGTAGCAATTGAGCCTGTAAAGAGGAAAAACCAAACAAGCTAAGTAGTATTGAAAAAACAACTTTCATCTTACTATTTTTGGAAAGGGAGCCCTAAAAAGGGAAATTGAATAAAAATTTACTCTACAAAAGTCATAAATATTTTGGTCTTGCGCCTGTGCAAATCCCTTGTAAACACGAATATGATGAAAGAATTACAAATCCGCAAAGCAAAAACCACCGACCTGGAAGCCGTGCATCAACTTGTAGGTGACCTGGCACGCTATGAAAAAGCGGAAGAACAGTTTGTAGCAACCCTGGCCGATTACCAAAGAGATTTTGAAGCCGGGATCTTCGAAGTACTGGTGGCAGAGATAGACGAAACAATCGTTGGAATGGCACTATATTATATGTCTTATTCCACCTGGAAAGGTCGAATGCTATGGCTGGAAGATTTTGTTATAAAAGAATCCTGGCGCGGAAAAGGAATTGGGCAATTACTTTTTGATACCTATGTGGAAGAAGCGCGTCTAAAGGAATGCCGTATCGTAAAATGGCAGGTATTGGATTGGAACGAGCCCGCTGTTCGATTTTACGAAAAAAAGCAGGCCATTATCGAAAAAAATTGGTGGAACGGAAAGATTTTTCTGACCATACCTCCGAAAAAACAGACCGATTAGAAAAAAAACGACCGTTTTTTCGCATTTGAAGAAAATTGGCCTCATTTTTGTAATGTTAATATTGAAAACACATCCGAGGGTTGGATGAAAATCCTAAAAGCTGTATTTTTATTAAAATTACAGCTCTTAAGACAACAAATTTCCAACTTTTGGAGATAAAGATATAGTGTTTCATAGTGTGAGGGGTGATCGCTTCGGCGGTTGCTCCTTTTTTCATTTCCCCTTCCTCATTTCTCGACTAGAAAACACACAGAGCCTGTCTTTAAACATCTCTAATAATCAGGGATTCGGCCAGGTTTGCCAGTTTCCGCTTTTTTGCCTCCGGGGCCTGCACCGCATCCAGGTGGGCAAAAGCAGCCTCCTGATATTGTTGTTGAGCTGCCTGGGCCTGCTCCTGCACCCCAAGTCTGCTAAACCAGTCCCTCACCGCTTCGATTTTTTGCTGCTCATCAAGGCTCGGCCGGAAGTACAAATTCTGCAATGCTTGTCGTTCTGAAGGAGCTGCCAGCTCTAATCCCCGGAGAATCAGGAAGGTTTTCTTGTTTTGTAGGATATCTCCTCCAGGCCGCTTTCCAAATTTTTCCGGATCGCCGAAGGTATCGAGCAAATCATCCTGTACCTGGAAAGCCAGTCCCATATTTCGGCCAAATTCATATAAGTGTGTCGCATCCGCTTTACCGGCGCCGCCAAGTTGGGCACCAATTTCCAGAGAAGCCGCAATCAGTACAGCTGTTTTCCATTCAATCATCTGCAAGTATTCAGAAAGCTGTACATCCTCCCGTTGCTCAAAATCCATGTCGAGTTGCTGGCCTTCGCAAACCTGGCGGCCGGTCAGGGCAAACAACCGGATAATGTTTTCCTTGATTTCGGAAGAAACGGGCGACTCCAATAACAATTCAAAAGCTTTGATCATCATGACATCCCCGGAAAGGATACCCGCATTCAATCCAAATTTATGGTGTACGGTCTCCCTGCCGCGTCGGAGGGGTGCCTCATCCATAATATCATCGTGGAGCAAAGTAAAATTGTGAAAGACCTCCATTGCTAAAGCCGCAGGGAGCGCCTGATCGACCTTATCGTTAAAAAGTCCGTGCGCCAAAAGGAGTAAAACCGGACGAAACCGCTTTCCGCCAATTTCAAGGATATAATCAACCGGTGTATAAAGATTTGCAGGTAATTTACCAAGCGATTTGGCCTGGAGATAGCTCGTAAATTGGGATAAAATAGTATCTGACATGTCGAAATTAGTTTAAGCCGCGCTAAGATAGAATCAAATAATGGATTGAGAAGGAAGGGCTTTTCAGAGAAATCTTTATATATTTATCAATACTGACTAACAGTCAACTTTTTTTTAAATTTGTTTGTCTGCCTAATTTCAGAGTCTGCCTGACAGATAAATAAAGAAGATCAAATCTATTTCATTTTATAAAATCATCCAGTTATTCCGGAACCTTTGAAAACCATAATTTCCACCAGGTTTGGAATCCGGAGTGCAACTAAATCCCCCGATCTCTGTTGAAAGTGCTGACACAACCTTTCCTGAGTATCTTTAAATTAAATGGCTAATTCCCTCCAAATTCTAATCGTTGATGGAGATTCTGCACACACCAGAATCCTGGAGCATCTCCTCAATGATGGCAAAGGAGCCTTTAAGACATTCTCTGCCAACACGATGGATAAAGCCTTTGTTGTCCTCCAGGATAAGGCCATAGATCTTTGTTTGCTTGACCTCTTTCTTCCGGGTGAAAAAGAATATCAGATACTTGGTGTTTTTAGAAAAAAGTTTCCTGAAGTACCTGTAATTGCTATCTCCCATAAAAACAATGAGGTATTGTTTCAACAATCCATAAAAGGAGGTGCCTATAATTTTCTAATCAAAGGCGAAATAGATCAAAGTACGATCCGCCGATCCATCCAAATTGCTTTACAATTTTCAGGTAAGCAAACCCAGCTGCTTCGGGAAAAAAAGATTCAAACACGTTTTTCCAAAATTATAGAGACAGTTGAAACAATTTCCGGAATTGGCCACTTTACACTCCAAATTGTATCGAGTGCCATGACCTGGTCCGGAAGTCTTTTTGATATTTTGGGATTACCCAGAAATTCGGTACCTACTCCTTCCCTTTCTACCTATTTGGAATATGTCCATTTCAGCGATAAAGCCGCAGTGTCAAATTTGATCCTCGTTGCTTCTGAAGATCGGGTAAGTCATTCGCTGGTGCATCGGATTGTAGTTGAAGGCCGTCGAACTATTCGGGTGAATATGACCATTAAGGCCAAAACCCTGAATTCTGAAAATGTGGTCATTTTAGGTAGCCTACAAAACCTGAGCTTAATTGAAAAATCTGTCGAAAAGGGATCTCTGAACCAGAACCCTATCCTGAATATTTCTTTTCCGCTGGAGCGCGTACTGGATCATCACCGTAAATTGCGCTCCTTATTCCGCGTGCTCGAAAAATTCCAAAATATTGGTCCGGTAAAAGAGTTACTAACTAATCTGAAACTGGAGAACGAAGCCCAATTTGAGTTATTTTATCGCATCGTTAAAGAAAACCTGGCCGAATTTGCTGAGCCAAACCTGCTGCCCAAAACCACTGATTTTCCTATGCTCACCGAGCAAATGGAGAACTATTTCTGGATGCGAGCGACCAATGCAGGCTATCAGGTTAATCCATCGATTCCGTCGGGAGGTATTTCTGAAATAGTTACAAATCAACTGGTTTTCCTGATAATTTTTGTCTCCTGGATCGACATGATTTTTTTTGATCTGAGAAAATCAACATCCCTTTCGCCTAATCTGACAGGTGAAGTGGAAGAACAACCGGAAGGAACGCATGTATTAAAACTCCGGATTATCGGTCTCGAACGTCCCATTTCAAACGAGGTTGTTCTAAGCAGCGAGCGTCAGGAGGAACATGAGTCCCTGCGAAATGCAAACAGACACATTCTGGATTATGCCACAGCAAATAATTTTTGCACTGTTCATTCGACCTTCAGCGAAACCCAGATCCTGAATGAGCATTTACATATTCCAATTAAGCCTGTCCAGTCAAAAAACAAAACCCGGGATTTAAACGATAAACATCCCATCCGGATATTATTAGCTGAAGATCATGTCTTAAATCAGATCAACTTCAAAAAGCTGCTGGAAGAAATGGTTCCAAATATGGAATTAGATCTGGTCTCCAACGGACGCGAGGCAGTAGATGTCGCTACAAAAAAAAGAAATTTACATCTGATTTTATTAGACCTCCATATGCCATTAATGGGTGGTATCGATGCAGCAAAACAAATTCGGGCATTAACCAATGTTCCCATTGTGGTGCTAGCTTCACATCCCAATCACCAGGAAGTTCAGGCAGCCAAAAAATTAGGCATTATCGATTTTTTGGAAAAACCCCTGAAAAAAAGAGCCCTAAAATTACTCCTCGAAAAGATTCTTGAATAAGCCCTTATTTTAAGACTTATTATCTTTGCCATCATGCAAACAGACCTGGATATTATTATCATTGGTGGCGGACCAGCCGGTATAAATTGTGCCATTGAAGCTCAAAAACAAGGCTTGCGCTACCTAATCCTCGAAAAGGGGGTCCTGGTTAATTCGCTTTATCATTTCCCGACAAACATGACCTTCTTCTCCACCTCTAAAAAGTTGGAGATTGGAGATGTGCCTTTCATTTCCCATAATGAAAAACCCACTCGCAGTGAAGCGCTGGAATATTATCGTCGGGTAGTGGAAAGCTTTGAGTTACAAATCCATTTGTACGAAGCAGTTACCGGTCTGGATCGATTGCCTTCCGGCGAATATCAGGTCCATTCGGCGAAAGCCCGATATACCGCACCTTATATAATTGTAGCCACCGGTTTTTACGACACGCCCAGGTTAATGGATATTCCCGGAGAAAACCTGCCCAAGGTGCGACACTATTATGACGAGGTACATCCTTATATCGGTCAGGAAGTGCTCGTTATCGGAGCCGCCAACTCAGCTTGTGATGTAGCACTGGAAACGTACCACAAAGGCGCCCGGGTCAGCATGGCCATTCGCGGAAGCGAAATCGGAGAACGGGTTAAATACTGGATTCGGCCAAATATCATCAACCGGATAAATGAAGGATCGATCAAAGCCTGGTATGAAACCGAAGTAGTGGAAATTAAGCCGCATTCTGTTTTGCTAAAAACACCGGAAGGAATTACTGAGATCCCCAATGATTTTGTGCTTGCCATGACCGGATATAAACCCAATTATGCCTTTCTGGAAAAACTCGGATTACCTGTCAGTCCGGCACCGGATTGTGAACCAATACACGATCCGGAAACACTTGAAACACCGCTGGATGGCGTATTTGTAAGTGGTGTACTGAATGCCGGTATGAATACCAGCAGGCTGTTTATCGAAAATACCCGGGAGCAGGGAGCAAGTATCATCCGGCAAATCCTCCAAAAAAGGGCACTCATTTCCGCAAAATAAGTACCTTCGTTTAGTATTCAACTAGCCATATTCAGGTAACCAGCGTTGCCTTTCCAACATTCTTTGAACTTCTGGTATCCCCAATGCTCATTTAATAAATTGGCCGGATACTTTAAAATCAATAGCCCATGCCTATTCGTTTGGAAGACGACAAGCCACAAGACAACAGAGGTCCAAAACCACGGCCTCAAAATCCGAATACAGGTGGAAATGGAATGCTCGGCCGATTACTTCCGTTTATTTTGATGTTTGTTCTTCGCAAACCAAAACTTATTATCCCCCTGTTGGTCATCGCAGCTGGTTGGTATTTCTTCCTGGGCCCGGGTAGCCAAAGTGGCGGACTTGACTCTGACCAGGAACAGGCCAGCTTTTTCTTTGGTGCTACTTTAAGTGAAGAGCAATACGATAAAGCACAGGTTTTCGAACCACTGACCTATGGGGCGATGGGCGGATCCTCCTCCCTCCCTCGTTCTGTTTCACTGCTGCAATATGCCCCTAAACGCGGCCACCAGGGGCAACAGGGTTCTTGTGTCGGTTGGGCCAGCTCATACGCTGCACGCACGATCCTTTATTCAAAAGCCAGCGGACAAAATCCAAATACGGCGCCTTTTAGTCCGTCTTATTTATATAATCAAATTGCGCTGACAGGATGCCAGGGTGCCTATATGCGGGATGCAATGGAAGCGCTCAAACAAGGCGGTGTACTCCCGCTCAGCCAGTATCCTTATACGGATAGAAGTTGCACTTCGCAGCCCGACCGGACGGAGCAGTCTCAGGCACAACAATACCGTATCAAAGGCTATAACCGCTTAACAACCGGAGCCAATAATTATAGTCCTGATATTGCCGGTATTCGCCAGCACCTGGCGCAGGGCGCACCCGTAGTAATCGGAATGCAGGTCGGTGGCACCTTTATGCACCAAATGGAGGGAAAATCCATGTGGACGCCCACTAACCGGGATTATAGTGGCTATGGATTCAGCGGCCACGCTATGTGTGTCATCGGATACGACGACACAAAGGATGGTGGTGCCTTTCAGTTAATGAATAGCTGGGGCCC
Organism: Saprospiraceae bacterium; assembly: GCA_020437105.1. GTDB lineage: Bacteria > Bacteroidota > Bacteroidia > Chitinophagales > Saprospiraceae > JAAEZH01. The sequence continues at coordinate 19,224 of JAGQWR010000138.1, read as the reverse complement.
AAGTTGGGGTGAAAATGGGGTCGCATGGGTACGTTACCCGGATTTTGAGCATTTCGTAAAAGAAGCATACGGCCTTTACCCTGAAGGCACCTCACCACAACTGGATCCGGATAAATTGTCCGTGCAATTTGGCCTGGTGAATAATGCCACCCAATCGCTCATTCCGTTGCGGGAAACCGGAAAAGGAGTTTTCCGTTCTTCCACGCCCATAAAAATTGGTGATCCCTTCAAAGTTGCCATCGCCAATAGTATCGAGTGCTATGTCTATGTTTTCGGACAGGAAAGTGACGGATCCAGCTATGTCCTATTTCCATATAATGAGAAATATTCTGCCTACTGTGGTATCGCAGGCACCCGGATTTTTCCAAGAGAAAAAAGCCTGGTAGCCGATAACATCGGCCAGCGCGACCGCATCGCTATTGTGGTTTCCAAAACAGAACTCGACTATCAGCGTCTCAATCAGGTGATGAATCAAAGTCGCCAATCCTCCTATACCAACAAACTACACGAAGCATTAAGCAGCATCGAAATCAACAATGTCACATTTAAGGCGGGTGAAGCGGTAGAGTTCAGCTGTGATGCCAATGGTCAGCAACAGGCAGTCGGGATGATTATTGAAATTGATAAACAGTAGGTTGAGATAATTTTGAATGCTGTCCCGATAGCTATCGGGATTAATTTTTAATTCCCCAAAGACTGGAACTTAATAGACTAAATTTCCGTCAGGAAATCAATAGACCCAACGGTCTGAAAGACCGAATAGACCCAAGCCAAAGGCTTCGACCCTAGACCGGGCGCAGCCCTCAGACCGCGAAGCCGACAGGCAAGCTAGACCGGGCCAAAGGCCCTGGACCTCCCCTACTCCGAACAGCCTACTGCCATCGACTGAATGGTATAGGCCATAACCCGTGCCTGCTCCAGGTCCTTGGCCCAGACGCGCAAGCCACTTTCAAAGCCTTGGGGCTCCCCGTCTTTGATAGCTTTGATAAGTGTTTCTTTTCTTCTGGTATCAAAATCTACCGCGATAGTCTTGCCATTAATGTCCAGCCTGACAGATTCCGGATTAATGTCTGAAAGATCAAGTTCATAGACCATTTCTCCGCCACCGCGGCCGGCTTCTTTGACCTGCGTAATGCGCAACATACAAGGCTTGTCGGCTTCAACGGAAGTAAATGACTGGTTAACCGCCCCACTCGAACCCTCTTTTTTACCGGATTGACTCCGTAGGAAAGCCATTAATTCAGTTGGTTTATCACCAGGCACTTTTGGTGTTTCCGTGCGACATCCTGCCAGGGCTTTTTCAATCAGGTACTGAACTATTTTCCCGGTTTCAATATCCGATACCGGCAAACTAAAGCGATTTGTAAAACTCTGGCGCTCCCCATTTTCCAGGACTTCTACATAACGCAGGCGATCGATTGTCTCCAATTGAACGACAACCGTACTGGCAGTCACCACTAGCTCCGCTTTTTCCAGATCCTGTAGAAATACTTTATAAGTCTCCGTTTGGCCACTCCCCTTCTCGGGTTTGCGTTCAATCTTCCAGCTGGCCAGGCAATCGCCTGATAATTTCACCTGAGTACTCCCTGACTGTTCTTCAAAACGTAGCTGCTTTGCTTGCAGTTTGGAAAGAGCATTTGTTTTATCTCCCAGAGATTTAATGCGTGTTTGCATCAGCTCCCGTGCCATGGGCGTCATTAAGGCCAGTACATTCAGGTAGGAACGGCCATCTTCTATGGTATTTACCTGAATCCGCAAGTCCTGATTAAAGGCAACACTCCCGGCAGAGCCCTTAACATACACATAACGTTGTTTTGCAATAACCGGAACCAGAATGTCAATGATTCGGCCTTTTATTTCCAGACTTGCGGCGGCACCATCCAGATCACCCGCATTGACAGAAAACACTTCCGAAAGGGTCTCTCCCTTTGCGTTTGTGGAGGTTCGTGTTAACACAATACCCTCACCGGTTTCCAAGGCTTTACGGGTCATAACCTGGGTTATACTGCCATTAATACTGACCACATCCCGGGTGTTTTCCACCATCCAGTCCAACAGGGGATCAAGCTCTTCAGATTCATAATTCTGATTGGCCTTAAAATCGGCTTCACATAGCCCTTGCAGCTTTTTAAGCTGATATTCTATCTGACCGGCGTTTTTTGAATCCTTAGCGAGAAAAGATATGCTTCGGGTATAATCCTGTGGAATTTGATCTTTATAATGCTCAATCAGAGGCTGTCGGCCTGCCATTTCTACTTCTACTGTGCTCGATTTTCGGCTGCTTTGCGATTTCACCGCTTCCTTATCAATATCTGCTGCATGGAAATAAAAGTCCTCTACATGCATCCTGCCTTTTGAATCAGTTTCGATAGATCGCAGATGAATCCGACAGGGATTCGCATCATCTATTTTTAGCTCCTGTTGAAGCGTGCCTGATCCCATGGCAACCGAGGAGGGCATTAGCATAGCCAGGGTATCAAGCACCCCGGAAATCGTTTGTGCATTCCCGGAAAGTGGTAAAACCAAAATCAAAAAAAACAGCGTGCGAAATGTTTTCATGTGCGATTATTTTTCAAGACAAATTTTATGGTTATTCTCTTGTTAAGCGTATTTGAAATATGCCCATAAAGTTAGTGGAAGTCTGGATTCTTCGTCGGATGCTGCCAAGATAATAAATCTGCTACAGGCTTCCGGATTCAGAAACGGGGTGTATCTGTTTTTCATTTTGTAATTTCCCTTCATTTTAGCCGATACTGATCTATGACTCCAACAAAATTACACTGGATTAAGCCCCTGATTCTTCTGACTTGCATCCTGTTTGTATTTCCTGTTTTTGCGCAGGATAGCGACAAAAAGCCACTGGATCACCAACAACTGGTTAGCTGGAACCGAATTGAAAACACTAAAATCAGTTTCAATGGTCAGTGGTTAATGTATAGCCTGGTGGCGGAAGAAGGGGATCCCGGTCTGGTGATCCGGAACCTCAATACAGACCAGGATTTTACTTTTCAACGGGTGGCCGGAGGCCATTTTAGTGCCGATAATAAATATGCGGTCTTCTTGCAAACGCCTTTCGAGGATAGCCTCAAAACACTGCGCCGGGAAAAAGTAAAAGAGGATAAACTTCCAAAAGACACCCTGGTCATTTTAGAACTGGAAAGCGGCCAGATTCAAAAGATTCCGCGGGTAAAATCCTACCAACTTCCCGAAAAATGGGCTGGCTGGTTGGCCTACCAGATGGAACCGGCACTGCCCGATACCACAAAATCCAAATCAGATTCGACTAAAGTCGCCGAAGTAAAAAAGGAAAACAAAAAAAATGGAAGCAAGCTGCATTTGATGGCACTGGGTGATACCACTTTCGTGGAATTAGGCTACGTGACGCACTATATCCATTCGGAAGACGAAGCTGGCTGGCTGGCACGGTCAAGTGGCGACGACTCTTTACTTCTTGCCGGCATCTATTTCTTCGATCTAAACAAGCGCAGTTGGAGCCCAATTTACGAGGACTCCCTTGGCACCTTTGGATCAATGGCACTTTCCAAAAAAGGAGATCGCGCAGCCTTCCTGAGCCATTCTGATACCACCAAAATGCGCGTTCCGCCCTTTGCCTTGTATTATTGGCAAACCGGCCGAAACAGCTGCACGTTGGTAGCAGATAGCACTTCAGAAATTCTGCCCGAAAACTGGATTATCAGTTCGGATAAAACACCGTATTTTTCGGAAGATGGTGCCCGTTTGTTTTTTGGATTGGCGCCCCAACCCATCCTCCCTGATACCAGTCTGTTGCCTGAAGAAATTGTACAGGTCGAAGTCTGGACCTGGCAAGACGAACGACTGTACACACAACAGAATAAACAACTTGAGGAAGATCGAAAAAAATCCTGGCTGGCCGGTTGGACAGTTGCTGACCAAAAAGCCATGCTGCTCCAGCCCCTGGAAGCAGATGAAATCCTGCTGGGTGATGAAGGCAATGCCAAATACGCAGTGGCATTCGACGAAAGTCCTTACTACCACCTGGTCTCCTGGGAGGGATTCCCGAGCCGAAAAGATTTGTATCGTATTGATCTCAGCACCGGCGCAGAAGCCCCACTGGCCAGCAATATAAAAGGTCAGCCCCGCCTGAGCCCGGACGGCAATTATGTGTATTGGTTTAGTGCCGTTGATACTGTTTGGCAGGCCATCCGACTGGCCGACATGAAAACAGTAAACCTGACCGATAATAACAGAGGCGTCACATTCTATGATGAATTGAATGACACCCCGGATGTACCGGGCGATTACGGAGTTGCTGCCTGGCTGGAATCCGACCGGCAAATATTCATTTACGACCGCTACGACATCTGGATGATTGACCCAAACCATCCCTTGGTACGGCGTCGAATTACACAGGGACGCGAAGAACAGGTAAGCTATCGATATATCCGATTAGACCCCGAAAAACGGGCGCTCCTTAAAACAGATAAAATCCTGCTTCGCACCTTTTCGGAAGTGGACAAAACAGCGGGATATGCCTGGTTGGATTTCAAAACCGGAGAAATCACTACCCACCATTTTGAGGATATGTTGGCCGGGAGAAGACCGCTAAAAGCACGGGATATGGACCGGCTGGTTTTCACACTGGAAAATTTTGACGTATTCCCAGACCTCCAGATAAGTGCTTCCGATTTTAAAGCCCCCAAAAAAGTCAGTCTGGCCAATCCGCAACAGGAAGATTTCTTCTGGGGCAGTATTGAGTTGTATGAATGGACTTCCTCGGATGGGGAGGTGCTACAGGGATTACTCGTCAAACCGGAAGGATTTGATCCCAATATCAAGTACCCGATGATCGTCAATTTCTACGAACGTAGTTCTAATGGCTTAAATGTGCACCGGGCGCCTTATCCGCATCGGTCGTCTATCAATTACACGTTTTACGCCAGTAGAGGCTATGTGATTTTTAATCCCGACGTGCCCTATCAGATAGGTTATCCGGGGGAAAGTGCCGAAAAAGCAGTCTTATCCGGTATCACGGCACTACAGGGAGAAGGCTTTGTCGATCCGGAGCGCATTGGGGTGCAGGGACATAGTTGGGGTGGATATCAGGTAGCGCATCTGCTTACGCGAACCGATATATTTCGCTGTGCAGAAAGTGGTGCGCCGGTTGTAAACATGACCTCCGCTTATGGCGGCATCCGTTGGGAAAGCGGGCTGAGCCGCATGTTTCAATACGAACATACGCAAAGCCGGATCGGAGGTACCCTTTGGGAGAAGCCACTTCGATATGTCGAAAACTCGCCTATTTTCTTTGTGGACAAAATAAATACGCCTGTATTGATCCTCCACAACGATCATGACGGGGCTGTACCCTGGTATCAGGGCATTGAGTGGTTTACGGCCATGCGGCGGCTTAACAAACCGGCCTGGATGCTCAACTACAACGACGAACCACATTGGCCATTGAAATTGCAAAACAGGAAAGACTTCAATATCCGGATGGCACAGTTTTTTGATTATTACCTGATGGATGCGCCAATGCCTTCCTGGATGGAGCGGGGTATCCCTGCCCTCGAAAAAGGAATTTTGCAAGGTTTGGAATAATGGGTCCAACAGTTGTCCTTTATTGATCAATTCTTCATTTACCTAAATAGAAGCCGCCATGAATTCCTTATATTGGTATTCAAAACCGAAGTACATGAAGTTGACCCCTTTAACAACCAGTATATTTTTGCTATTTAGTCTCGTGGTAAAAGCCCAGGTGCCCACCATCCAGGATTGTCTGGGTGCGATACCTGTTTGTCAGGAATTTTACGACGAGGCACTTTCTCCCTCTGGCGATGGCAACTACAACTCCGAGATTAATACCTCTATCAGTTGTACTGCGGGCGAGTTAAATTCGATCTGGTACACCTTTACAGTTGATCAGGATGGCGACTTCGGATTTGTCATTACGCCCAATGACATTAATGACGATTACGATTGGTGTCTGTTTAATATTACTAATGCTTCCTGCGAAGATATTGGCACAGATCCCAGCCTAGTAGTAAGTTGCAATGCCTCTGGTGGAATCGGTTGCCACGGCGAGACAGGTGCAAACGGGGATTCTCCTTACGACATTCAGGGTGCCGGATGCGGTTTTTCGCCTCCCGACATTAATTTCGGGGAGACAAAATACAATGATCTGGTGCCGGTTTTGGCCGGAAACACATACGTTTTAATGGTATCCAACTGGTCTGGCTCTCCAAATGGCTACACCCTGGATTTTGCCTTATCGCAGGTTAGTATTTTTGATAATCTGGCTCCATCAATTGCAACTGTGTCTCTTCCGGATGACTGTAATGAAACAGACATTGTGATTACATTTAGTGAATTCATCCAATGCGCCACCATCGACGAAACAGATTTCCAGGTTATTGGCCCTTCTGGTCCGCTGGGTTTTAGCCTTACGGCGAATGGATGTGATTCCGGTGGGGATTTCGAAAAAGTTTTCACACTTACGTTGGATGATCCCATTACAGAACTGGGTAATTATATTGTCAATCTGTTAGTTGACGGTGCATCGGAAGCCCTGGATCTTTGTGATAACCCGGCCCTACCCTATTCTTTTCCGTTCAACATAAACGAAGCGCTTGCACTGAGCCTGGATCTCGGACCAGACGTATTGCTCTGTGCCGGCGAAACACTGGAGTTGGATGCGACCAATCCAATTGCTGTTTATACCTGGCAGGATGGGAGTGCTGATTCTACTTTTACGGTAAATTCTCCAGGATTATATTCAGTGGAGGTGACCAATAGTTGCGGTACACTCACAGACGAAATTCAAGTTGATTACACAGATGAACCTATTGTCAATTTAGGGCTGGACACCTTCATTTGTGAAGGAGCCTCGATTACACTGGATGCCAGTTATCCTTCCTCAACCTACCTCTGGCAGGACGGCACCACTAACCCTACGCTACTGGTTACCACCGAAGGCATTTACGGGGTAGAAGTAAGTAATTTATGTGGCATCGCAGAGGATGAAATCTTTATCAACTTCATACCGGCAATAAACCTCAACTTACCAACCGAGCTCGTCATCTGCATCGGAGACACAGTACTTTTAGATGCGACAAGTGAAGAAGCTACCTATTTGTGGAACGACGGGTCAGTTAGCCCGACACTGGAAATTTGGTCTGCCGGCACCTATGAAGTAACTGTAACTACCCTGTGTGAATCAGTATTTGCCAGCGTGCTGGTTGATGTAAAAGGAGAACAGCCATACGACCTGGGGGTTGACACGCTTTTATGCCAGGAAGACACGCTCATTCTGGGTGCGGATCTGCTGGGAGCGACTTATGAATGGCAGGATGGCAGTACCGATCCGTTTTACGAAGTCACCCAACCGGGTACCTACTCTGTTACGCTTACTGATCCCTGTCGGATTATTGAAGACTTTATCAATATCGACTATATTCCGCCAATTGTTTATGAACTGGGTGAAAACCTGTACCTCTGTGAAAACCAGGTATTCCTGGATGCTACCAGTAATGGATTTGCAAGCTATTTGTGGAGTGATGGCACAACGCTGCCCTTTATAGTTGCCCGGGAACCCGGAATATACAGTGTAAACGTTTACAACCGCTGCGAAGAAATTTTTGATGACATTGAACTCTACGAATGTGAGCAGTGTGATGTGTATTTCCCCAATATCTTTTCTCCGGACTATGATGGGGTAAATGATGTATTCAAACCATACTCTGATTGTCCGCTGGAAAATTTCAGTATGCGTGTTTTTGATCGCTGGGGCGCGTTGCTCTTCTCCTCCAAAGACCCAAATAATGGCTGGGATGGCACCCTGAATGGCAGTCAATTGGGAGTAGGCGTTTACACCTGGTTTATGGAATACACGGTAACAGAGAATGAACTGAAACGCCAGGTATTAGCAAGCGGAGCAGTTACGATTATTCGTTAATCCAGTTTTTGAAGTTTGGCAGGTACCTGAAATCTTGGTCCGTATTTGGATTTAAATTCAGCACAGCGGGAGATAAAATCTGCCTTGCCGTAGCTATGGATGTACTGGATAACCCCGCCCTGAAATGCCGGGAACCCCCAACCGTACAAGCTCCCCAGATTTGTTTCCGGAACACTACGGATGACCTTTTCCTGGAGGCACCAAACAGCCTCCAGTGCCTGGGCAAAGAGAAAGCGCTCCATGATTTCAGCTTTGGGTATGGCCGTATTTGTATTTGGAAAATGGTGGATGAATTCCTGCCACAAGCGTTTAGATCCATCTTCCTGCGTTTCATAAAATCCATTTTTTCCGTTGCCTCCCGGACGATCAAATTCATGAATCATGCGCTCCAGCAAAGGTACCGCAGGATGTTGAATATACCTTGGACCATAATGTTCGGCTGATTGATTCTCGTATTTCAGCACCAGTTTTAATGAAATTTCATCCGCCAGTTCCAGTGGACCTACCGGCATGCCGGCGGCTCGTCCGAGGTTTTCGATCAGAGCAGGAGACACGCCTTCCTGAAGTAAACTAATCCCCTCCAGTATATAGGTATTTTGTACGCGGGCTACAAAAAAGCCCCAGTCATCCTTCACAACTATCGGCGTTTTCCGAATGGCTTTCACAAAATCATAGGCACGGGCAAGAGTCTCGTCAGAAGTATTTGCGCCACAAACAATTTCTACCAGGGGAACCTCTTCAACAGGTCGGAAAAAGTGTAGTCCGACATAATTTTTTGGCCGGGAGGAGGCACTGGATAAACGGGTAATCGGAATAGAGATCGTATTGGTTGCAAAAATGGCGTAATCATCCAGGCAAATTTCCGATTCCTTTGTCACCTTTTTTTTGACGTTCTCATTTTCGAAAACGGCTTCAATTACCAAATCACATTCCCGAAAATCATCTGGTTCATCGGTAGTGGTGATGCGCTTTAGGAGTTTCTCTTTTTTAGCAGCGGTAATCAAACCTTCCGAGAGTTTTCCATCCAGATTCTTGCGCACATAATCCAATCCGCGGGCAGCGATTAGTTTTGAAACATCTTTTAATACGACTTGCATGCCATTTTCCAGACAAGTCAGCGCAATCCCGGATCCCATCTTTCCGGCTCCGATAACTCCGATCCGCTTTGGGCGAAACTTCCCAAAACCTTTCGGACGACTTATCCCGTCTGAAACAGCTTTTCGATCCAGCCAGAAGGCTTTGATCATATTTTTAGCTTCCTTTCGCAAAAGCAAATCTGTAAAATAGCGGCTCTCCACCTGGAGAGCTGCATCAAAATAAAGTTTAGATCCTTCTGCGAGTGTATTGAGGATGGCCAGGGGTGCCGGGTAATTACCCCGATATTTTTCAAATGTTCTGGCAGCCAGTTTCCGGATTACCAATTCTGAATTTCCACCCGGAATTCTTTGTCCCGGTATATCCCATGACCTGCGACTTTCTGTAGTACTCAGGCAATAGGATCGGGCTTTTTCCAGCATTTCGCGCTCGTCTTTGGCCAGCTCATCGATCAATCCCCAGGCTAAAGCAGTATCGGGGTTCATCCGTTTTCCCATTTCCAGCAGGTCAAAAGCCTTTTCCAACCCCAGGAGCCATAGTAACCGGATAACACCGCCTCCGCCTGGCATGACTCCAATATTCACTTCTGGCAGACCCATTCGAATTTCCGGGTTGTCGATAACAATACGATGGTGACAGGCAAGGGCCAGTTCTACCCCAATCCCTAAAGCAGACCCGTTAATAGCGGCAACAACAGGTACTCCCGGCCGTTCGAGATCCCGAAATACTTCCTTTACTGCCTGGCTGAATGTATAGATATCCTCCGCTTTGTCTGCCTGGTATAAATATTCCAGATCGCCACCATATAAAAAGCTCTTTTTGGCAGAAGTAATGATCACGCCTTTCAATGCCCGTTTCGCTTTTTCAGCCTGTAGATGTTTGATTACCGGGCGAAAAGCTTCAATGATCTCGTGGTTGAGCACATTATATGATCGCCCGGCCATATCCAGTGTAAGTGTTACAATATTGTCAGTATCCTTAATATATTGGATCATAGTCTTTCGAGGCGTTTCAAATCCGTTCGATAATAGTTGCAATGCCAATGCCACTTCCGGCACACAGGCAAACAAGTCCCCGTTTCATTTTACGGCGTTCCAGTTCATCAAGGAGGATGCCCAGGAGGATGGCTCCGGTAGCACCCAGCGGATGTCCCATGGCGATTGCGCCGCCGTTTACGTTTACCACTTCCGGATCCAGATCCAATGCTTTTTGAAATTGGAGGGGAATAGCAGCAAAAGCTTCATTAACCTCCCAAAGGTCAATATCAGATTTTTGAAGTCCGGCAATTTTCAATGCCTTAAGTGCAGCGGGTACGGGTCCGCCCAGCATGAGTGTTGGTTCTGAACTGATCGTAGCAGCTGAAACAATTCGGGCCCGTGGTTTCAGTTTAAGCCTTTTACCGACTGCTTCATTACCTAATAAAACCAAGGCAGATCCATCAACAATACCCGAAGAATTCCCGGCTGTATGGAGGTGGTGAATCTGTTCCAGTTCGGGATATTTTGATAAGGCCATTTCATCAAAGCCCATAGCGCCGGTTTCCTTAAAAACAGGGGATAAGGCACCCAGGCTTTCCATACTTGTATTCGGACGAAAGTGTTCGTCCCGATCTAAAATTTTTATACCGTTTCGGTCGTAAACCGGGATAACTGACTGCTCAAAGTAGTTGGATTCCCAGGCATTGGTTGCCCGTTTATTTGATTGAAAAGCGACCGTATCCAGGTCTTCCCGACTAAATCCATTCAAAGAAGCAATCAGATCGGCTGCTATTCCCTGCGGTATAGATCCGGTTCTATTAATCACATCCGGATCATTAAGCAAGGCACCACCATCACTTCCGATTGGGATGCGGCTCATGGATTCTACCCCGCCGGCAACCAGCAGTTGACGCCAATCTGCCCGTATCTGTACAGCCGCAAAATTTACGGCTTCCAGTCCGGAAGAACAATATCGGTTTAACTGAATTCCAGGAACGGTATCGGCCCAGCCGGCGTAGAGGAGTCCGGCTTTTGCAATATTATAGCCCTGCCCGCCAATGGGTGTCACACAGCCTAATAACAAATCATCTACCTCCGTGGTTTCGAGGGTATTCCGATCGCGCATCGCCTGGAGGCACTGGCTTATTAAATCGACCGGCCGAACTTCATATAGGGCACCCGATACTTTTCCTTTTCCTCTTGGAGTGCGTAAAGTATCATAGATAAATGCTTCAGCCATTTGGGTTATTTTGATTGTGTATGGAGAAACGATCCTGTTTCAGAAAAATTTCCAAACTGATCCGGAGTTACAAAAATATCATTTAATCGGACCAGCATCCCATATAACAGGGCTTTTGTCGATTTTGTTGGTTGGAAGTTAAACCGCCATTTATCTTTGAAAAGCAAATCAACTAATTGATTCCGTTATGGCTAAAAAATCAAAATTGCGTATGACCGGCTTTGCCAGATTTTTTTTCGTGATGATCATCGTTGTACCGATTGCCTATTTGGGTGCTTCCTGGTATAATGGAGAGGATGGGTTACAAACTATTAAAAACTGGTTTAATACCGAAAAACCGGCAGAGCAGCCAAAAGAACCTGCCCAGCCTGTTCAACCCATTGAGGAGCGGCAAGCGGAACAACCTATTGCCGATCAGCAGGAATTGCTGTATTACAAACAGCGGGTGACAGAATTGGAAGCGGAAGCCGATCAATTGAAAGAACAGGTCTGGAAACTTCAACAGGAACTCAGTCAGCTTCGCGGAGAATAACCTGCCCTTCCGGGAAATGTACAATTTGGAGCAGTTCCTTGTTTAGGACGCGAATGCCAAAATCATAGCAACAATAAATTTGACCCGCCTGGAGGCCGGTAATTCGATCTGTACGATAACCGATCTTTTCAAGTTGAGCCGGGTTGAGTTCCCGGATTTCTGCCAACCAGAATTGTTTCAGAATTTTTCGGTTTTTCAACAACTCCCGATTGACTTCCCTGACCAAATTCAGGCGCTTACGGTTTTCTTTGTTGTGGTAATTGCTGCGGCAATGCGCACTACAAAATTTCTGGTCGGCCCGACCCCTCAGGTCTTTTTCACAGCAACGACAGGTTCTCCGCTCTTTCATGCACTTTTTCTTTGTTGCAGTGGGCAAGTTAAAGTCCCAAACTCGCATTCGCAAAAGCGCTACAAAAAAAGGGCAGATCAATTTAATGACCCGCCCACTACCCTTACCAGCCTAAATCACAAACGCTTTAAAGCGATTGGATAATTCTATATTCCTAAATGCTACAAAAGGTTACCATAAAAAAAGCGCCTCATCCGATAGGACAAGGCGCTTTTTCAATGAAGTTTTTTAAATCTTACTCCGTCAGCACACAGGTAATCAACAAGGATTTTCCATTTGAATCCTCATTTTTGATTTTTAGCTTGTAGGAAGTTGTGCCTTTGGTGGTATAACGTATAGCAGGAATAGCATCCTTTTCTACATCCTTTTCCAGAATATTATCATTGTCATCCATCAAAAACAAATCTGCATCATTCAAATTATCATCCCCTGCAGCAATCAGGATATGATCTTCAAATCCCAGATCCAGATTAGTAATTGTTTCGTAATCACCAGAAGCAATAATGGCTCCAAAAAGACACCATTGGTTCTCGATGTCATGGAATTTCACAGGGTACTGTTCATTAACATATTCCCCATAACCAATTACAGTTTCTACTGCATTATCCAGACTTGATACGGGAACAGAATTTGCATGCTCCTGCATAATGGTCATGGCGCAAAAACTTCCGGCCGCATCACAGCTGTACAGCTTGAGGCGAACATTGTAAGTGCCTGATTTTTTTGGCATAAACTTGACTACCGGGTTGTTATCGTCCAGTACATCCTCTTCCAAAACATTGCCGTAATCGTCGAGGATTTTGATATCGATGTCAGTTACATCGTCATCGCCACCACCGATAAAAACATATTCTCTTCCGCCTTCCAATCGGGCACCCCAACCCACATCCTCGCCTTCATCCAGGTAAACACCCATAAAGCAGATGCCATCGGTATATCCGTAATCACTGGCCATTTCGAAGATTGAAGCCTTCGCAAGGGTAATGTCAAGAGCCTGCTTCATGTAGAAGCCGGGGCGCCAATCTTGTGCTTGAGCCTGAAGCGCGAATACGCATACAAAGGCTAAGATCAGGTTGAATTTGTTTTTCATACACTAAAAATTAGGGATTAGAAATTTATCCAAAACATCACTACAACATGTAGCAAATATCATTTGTCAATCGACCAAAATAAGTTTGATTTGCCCGTCCCAGGTGGGCTTGGAATGAATTGCTGAAAACAAATATAAGAATTTCGAAAAATAAATACAGCGCCTAAGCTTTTACCAACTTCCACCTTCCAAGTCTAAATAAATAGACTGCAATTACTGCCAACAAAGATTCGCTGATGGCAATCGACCAGTAAACGCCACTTGGGCCCCAGTTTGAATAAATCGCCAGAAAATAAGCCAGCGGAATTTCCACCAGCCAGAAGCATATCAAATTGATAACAGTCGGTGTTCGGGTATCTCCTGCTCCGTTAAAAGACTGGCTAATGACCATCCCATAGGAAAAGAAAGTATAACCAATACAGAAGATTTTTAAACTTTGCACCCCGGCGCTAATCACCAAAGGGTCTTTCGTAAACATGCCAATTAAAAACTCGGCATTTAGGAAAAACACCACCGAAACGCTGAGCAGAAACAACATATTGTAAAAAGCTGTACGCCAAACAGAAATTTCTGCTCTTTCCGGTTTTCCTGCACCCAAATTCTGCCCCACAAGCGTAGCCGCGGCGTTGGCCAAACCCCAGGCAGGTAAAATCGTAAAGATGATTAAACGGATAGAAATAGTATAACCCGCCACCGTATCATCACCAAATCGTGCAATGATGCGCATCAGGAATATCCAGCTGGCCGAGCCTATTAAAAACTGAGACGCTCCTGTTGAGGCAATATTCAACAGACGCAGAATAATACTTCGGCTTACCCGCAATACCATTGTTTTTAAACGCAAAATGCTGCTGCCCCGAAAAAGCACATATAATTGAAAGGATACTCCGGCGGCTCGGCCAATGGTGGTTGCTACTGCTGCGCCAGTCACTCCCATTCCCTCAAAGGGGCCAATTCCAAAAATAAAAAGCGGGTCCAACAGAATATTCAATCCATTTGCCAGCCATAAAGCACGCATGGCCAGAGAGGCATCTCCGGCTCCACGGAATACCCCGTTTATTAAAAAGAGTAATACAATGACGGTATTTGAAGCAAAAATGATCCGGGTATAACCCACATTATTTGCAATAAGCGTCTCAGATGCACCCATTAAGCGGAGAATATTTGGGGCATAAATCGTTCCGAAAATGGAAACTAAAACGGAAATCCCAATGCCCAGCCAAATAGCCTGCCCGGCTACCCAGGACGCTTCCCGGTGTTTGCCCTCTCCGACTCTTCTTGCCACCATAGCTGTAGCGGCCATTGCCAATCCAATAGCAATACTATATACCAGGGTGACTACCGTTTCTGTCAATCCAACTGCTGCAACAGCATCTGTGCTGATTTGGGCTACAAAGAAAATATCCACTAAGGCAAATGCACTTTCCATGAGCATTTCCATAATCATGGGAATGGCCAGAAAAAAGATGGCGCGGTTAATACTGCCCGTTGTAAAATTTTTCTCTGTTCCTTTAATAGCCCGGAGCAGCAGACTCCACCATTTCTGCATGGTTAAAATATTAGTCTTATTAGTATTGGGTAGGCAAAAAGCCAAACAAGAACCAACTATAATTTTGCAAATTTGGTTCCCATGGCTTAAAAACAGATTAATCTGTGGCTGCCGCTCGTTTCAGCCGATCATTTATAGCTCGCCCCAATCCAGATTCAGGTAATAACTCTGCCAGAATTAGATCCAGTTCGAGCTGATCCAGACGACGCATACCGGCAAAAAGCGCACGTGCAGCTTCTGCCAGATCACCGGATGGAGATAAAACTACCTGCTGCCCTTTGGGTATAGCAGGATATGCCTCCTGGAAGCTGATCAAACCCACCCGTTTATTCGGGTATTGGCGCAGCAGGTCAGGCAGATTACCAAGCAGCAATGGCACGCGTGGTGCATAATGACTTTTTAACATACCCGGTGCGGCCGGATTAGAGGTGGAATGTGGCTGCATGCGTACCGATCCGATGACCTGCTCGATATCTTCAATAGATAACCCACCTTTGCGGTAAACAACAGGTGATCCGGATTCAAATCCGATAATAGTCGATTCAATACCTACCTGGCAATCACCGCCATCCAAAATATAGGAGATCCGTTCGCCCAATTGATCTGCCACATGTTGGGCGCTTGTCGGACTAATATATCCAAAGGGGTTGGCGCTGGGTGCTGCTAAGGGAAAATCCAGCAGATCCAGCAATTCCATTGTCAGAGGATGTTTTGGGATTCGGATAGCCACCCGATCAGAGCCTGCTGTGACAATATCTGGTAAGCGTGGGTGTTTTGGCAATAATAGGGTTAACGGACCCGGCATAAAATGATTAGCCAATAATTCGGCTTGCGCCGGAATTTCCAACACCAAATCGCTGATCCGACTTAGTTGACTGGTATGCACGATCAACGGATCAAAACTGGGACGGTTTTTCACCCGGAAAATTTCGGAAACGGCTTTAGGATCCAAGGCATTTCCAGCCAATCCATATACCGTTTCGGTAGGAATGGCGACCAGGTCACCCTGGTCCAGAAACTGCCGGGCTGTTTGAAGATCTTTGCCGATCATATTTTCACGATTAATTTCCTGCCAAAGCAGCTCGGCGAATGTCTTCAATTTCTGAAACCGTTTTCGGAATTGCCGGTCCTAAAACTTTGGGATCATTATCAGTGACCAGGATATTATCTTCAATTCGGATGCCTCCGAATGTGCGTAAATCAGCCAGTTTATCATAGCAAATAAAGGATGAAAACTTCTTATCCTTTTGCCAAAGATCAATCAATTCCGGAATGATATATAAGCCCGGTTCAACGGTCAATACAAAACCCGCTTGTAGTTTTTTCCCTAAACGCAGATAAGCTGTTCCGAATTGATCACTCCGGGTCACGGTCTCATCATAACCAACATACTGTTCGCCCAGATCTTCCATATCATGCACATCCATGCCAATCATGTGTCCCAGACCATGCGGAAAAAACAAGGCATGCGCGCCAGCGGCAACTGCTTCTGCCGGGTCGCCTTTCATCAGACCTAAATCGACCAGTCCGGCAGTCATGGTTTTGGCCGCCTGCAAATGAATCGCCTGATAGCTTGTGCCAGGCCGACAGGCATTTATGGCCTCCATCTGTGCATCTAAAACGACTTGATACAAATCACGCTGCAAGGGACTAAATGTAGCAGAAACAGGAATGGTACGTGTAATATCGCCGGCATAGCAGGAACTTGTCTGCGCACCAAAATCACCGAGCAATAGTTGTCCTTCCTGCATGATCTGATCATGGTGGTGATTGTGCAGCACCTGTCCGTTTACACTCATAATAACCGGATAAGCCAATCCGCCGCCGCCCGAAGCAGCAATACCTTCCACCTGACCGGCCAACTCCATTTCCAACAGTCCGGGTCGGGCGCCCTGCATCATGGCCAGGTGCATCGCCTTGGTAATCCGAAGTGCTTCTTCCATTTCTGCGATCTCTTCATTCGACTTGATCGAACGCAAGGAAACCACCGCCCGAATCAAATCCACGGAAGCTGCCGCAGGCACCTGATCCAGTGCGATCCCGAGGTTTTCATGTAAAAAACGGGTATTCCGTGCCCGGTATGGCGGCAAAAAGTGAATCGTTCGTCCGCTTTTACGCGCTTGGGCCAGCATGTTTATCCCTGCATCAAATGATTCGGTCTTTTTTACTCCAACCCGATCTCCTAATTCGGCCATGACCGGCTGCGGCCCGGTCCAAACCATATCTTCCATAGTCGGGTCATTGCCATACAAACAGATGCTTCCGTTGTCAGCATCAAGAATGGCCATCAGGCCGGGCTGGTTCAGTCCGAAGAAATACAGGAAATTGCTGTCCTGGCGAAAGGCATAGGTATTGGCCTGGTAATTCATTCCTACCTCTTCATTTCCGAGGAGCAAAATCAGTCCACCCGGAATAGCGTTTAGTAATTGAGTTCTTCTTTGCGAATAAGTACTTGCGTCAAACATATTGTCGGATTTGTGCGTAGCCTGCAAAGGTCGGGCTTGCCTTTCAGATTCCCGACATTCCATAAAAATTAATGAAAAAATAAAGTGACAATCAGCTATTTCCGGACGTCAAATATTCAAATAATGTAACTTTAAGAAAAAAATCATTTCAATGGGACTCATAAACGATTTTAAGAAAATTCTATTCGGCGCAAAAGCAGTAGGTAAATCTGGTGCTCAAAAAGCAGCGGATGCTGCGAAAGAAGCAGGGGAAGACATTGCTGAAAAATCAAGCGAAATGTTTACTTCTGTCAAAAATAAAGCCGGAGATGCCTTTGACAAAGCGCGTGATTATGCAGAAGATACGGGCGAAAAAATCCTCCATAAAGGCAGTGAAATGTTTGATTCGGCAAAGGACTTTGCCAGTGACATGACCTCTAAAGCCTTCGGTAATGATGAAGCAGAAGCGACAGATGACGAAGCAATGGCTTCCGAACCAAGTGAAAAAAAACCGGAGTCCGGATTTTTAGATCGGGCAGGAGACAAGGTGGACGAAGCCACTGAAAAGATTAATGAAGCAGGAGCCAGATTCAACAAAACAGCCGCCCCTTATGTTGACAAGGCAAAAGAAACAGCTGAAAAAGTAGGCGAAAAAGTACTGGATGCGGGCGAAAAAGTCGTTCAAAAAGCCATGGACCTTTCGGAGAATGTAGGCTCAAAGGTTTTAGAAACCGGCGGTGCTATGATGGAGAACCTCAAAGAGAAAGCCGAGGACCTGGGAAGCAAGATCCGGGAAAAAGGCAGCGAGTTTTACAACAAAGCCCAGGAAGAAGCTGCAAAAGAAAGTAGTGATGTAGTCGATCGCGCCACAGACGCAGTTAAAGACTCTTCTGAAAAACTGGATGATCTGACCGCTAAGGCCAAAAAGATGGCCGATGACATGGACCGGGAAGTAGCCCAGGCACAGGCCAGAAAAGAAAAGCTAAAAAGCGAACTGGACGGCAAGGAAGATTTCTTTTCCAAAGCACAGCGCTACGCAGATGGCGATCACCACAGCTTTAGCTCCGATACCAAGCCAAAGATTACGTTCACGGATACGGAAGCAGATAAACCAACCAAAAATCTGGGAACAGTAAAAGGATTTTCAGACGATGATGGCGATGGCAATGAAATTATCGATGATGCCATTATCATTGGAGAAGAGGAATAGAGATCTTAAATAGAATGCGCTGAGGATGCGTTGTAGTTAGCCTATTAGTTTTAGGTTGAGTTTGGGAGTTCATTCAACAATCAGCACTCCACCGCAAAGGAAACTGGGACCGAGGGGAGTTTTGCTCCCGCTAACGCGCTTTGCAAGGGCATGAAAATGCCTGCGCCATTTTCGGGGAGAGGCTCCCCGCCTGAGGCGGATCACCTGGGGAGGAAGGGTCGGTTTTGTGGATCATTTTTCTGTGAAGAATACGCATCTCCCCAGGAGGTGCCAACGGCACCAACACTCCCCAATTTTCGCCAAAAGGCGGAAAGTCTCCACAGCCGATTAAGCGTAAGCGACAATCGGCGCTCCACCACTAAGGAAACTGGAAACATGTGGAGCTATGCTCGCGCTGACGCGCTTAGCAAGTTGATGAAAATGCATACCGCATTTTCGTGGAGTAGCTCCCCGCCTGAGGCGGATCGCTGTGGAGGAAGTGCGGTTTTTTTGGAACACTTTTCTGTGAAGAATACTTATCTCCACGGAGGTGCCGACGGCACCGACACTCCACCATTTTCGCCGTAAGGCGGAAATACTCCACAGCCGATTAAGCGAAGCGACAATCGGCAATCAACCGCAAAGGAAACTGGAACCGAGTGGAGTTTTGCTCGCGCTGACGCGCTGTGCAAGTTGATGAAAATGCATACTGCATTTTCGTGGAGTAGCTCCCCGCCTGAGGCGGATCGCTGTGGAGGAAGTATGGTTTTTTATGGAACACTTTTCTATAAAGAATACTTATCTCCACGGAAGTGCCATAGGCACT
>JAGQWR010000137.1 GCA_020437105.1 Saprospiraceae bacterium | reverse complement strand
ACATTTACCTCTTCGAAGGTTACCGGCAAATCAATTTGCGCCGGGCCACCGCCACCGCCAATAAATTCTACATCATCCCAGAAATACGTTTTTTCGCCTGCATCCATTCCGGTAATTCCGAAATTGAAGAAGATGGAGATCTTGTTGTAAACGTATGTTAGGTTTATGGTTGCCGTACCGGGAGCTTCATTACTGAAATCAAATTCCAGAACTTCCCAGTCCATGGCTGTAGTTGTGGTTGCTTCGGTTTCCACACTTTTCGTTGGATCACCGGCATCTTCCACTTTCAGACGGATTTGAATACCTGCATCCGGTGACCAGACACGGACTTTCATTTTTGTATTTACAGCCGTAAACGGAATAGGCGTAACTAAACCAAATTCTCCGGCAGTTGTACCGGCCCATAATTCAGCGACATCCGTTTTGACCGATTGGACCACCATGTTTCCCGGGTCAGTGGGATCAACTATTATGGCAGAGCTGTTACCACCAAAATCTGCCAGGCTGTAATCTGTGCCCGGGTCATCAAAGGTGATTGGTAAATTTATTTGCCCGTACCCCATTATGCTAAAAAGCAAGAGTACAAGGATTGAAGAAATTTTCATTCTTAAAAATTTATTAGTTAAAAAAGTTTTTTCCATTTCAGATTGCTTTAGAGCAAGCTGTACAAGCACCTGAAATTCAGGCCTATTGTTTTTCATAAACACGCACGTAATCAAAAACAAGTTCCTGACTTGTCATCGACTCATCGAGCCCTTGCAATCCACCCCAGCCGCCGCCTATAGCCAGGTTGAGTATAATATTCTGTGGTTTATCAAAAGGCCAGGACAGTTCGGTCGAAGTGTCCTCATAGGTAAAATAAGGCGAATCGTCCACGTAAGCGATGATGCCTTTCGGCGACCAATCAATCGTATAAGTATGGTATTCCTGATTCATATTAGGGACCTCAACAATACTGGTAGGTTGATTTCCTAATTTGAAATAATAAGCGCCACAATGCACTGAGGCGTGGGCTTTTCCAAGGCCACTTTCATCTTCAATTTCATATCCGACACATTCCAGGACGTCGATTTCGCCACAATAAGGCCAGGAACGTTCATCGACATAGTCGTCGCCCAAAGTCCAACCGGCAGCCCAGTTTCCTCGGTTAACAGGCACTTTTGCCCGAAATTCAATTCGTCCATATAAGAAGCTTTGCTTTCCTCTGGTTGTCAGACGAGCGGAGGTCCATACTTTTCCCATATCGCCTTTTCGAGCTTCGATAATGAGATTCCCATTTTCCTGTCGCGCATTTTCAAGTCGGTTTTCGGTATAATATTGGAGCTCGTTATTTCCCCAGCCCCAATCACCAATATCATATATCCATTTACTTGTATCCGGTAAGCCTGTCCCTTCGAATTCATCAGACCAAACCAACTTCCAGGATTCACCATTCATATTTTGGGTGAGGGTCGAGGGGGTTTGCTGGTGCTCCTTCAGCAGGGTAAATCGCACCCAATCCACCTTTATCATATTTCCTTTCAGGTGGAGTTTCATCTTGTGAATACCTTTATTTAACGGACTACCATCTTTTGATTGGGGAGCCAGGGAGGCACTCGCCGGAAAAAACATGGAGCCGGTAATATTGTAAGTCCGGCCATCCGTATTATCTATGTAATCTTCCATCCAGATACTGGCTGTATCGGTTTGAGACCAGGCATGGACTTCAATTTTATACCTGCCTGCAACTGCTACATCCACATCATATGCCAGCCAGGATTCTCCCGAAACCAGCACCAACTGCCCTTTTCCATCTGTAGTATTTTCGATAGAAACCGCCGAACCAGCATCCACATAATCTTCCGCTTCAAGCAACATGACATGCACGTCTGGCATTTCTTCCGTCAGATCCGAATTGGTTTTCGGAACCTCTTCTTTACAGGCAGATAAGCCGAGCAGCAACATCGAGGCTAGAACAACATTCTTAAAAAGAGTCGTTTTTTTCATAGGTGTAAAAAATATCAGAGTCATGTTTAGACTTTTTTCACTAAAATGTCTTCCAGTTCTTCGAGCGATTTTCCTTTGGTTTCCGGCAATTTCATAATGATAAAAATTAAGCCTGCTGCTGCAAACAACCCGTAAATAAGGAAGGTCATGGAGCTACCTAAATTCTCTAATTCCCAGGGGAAAAACTGTTGTACCAGATAACTTACTGCTGAATTGACAAGACCTACAAAGGAGATAGCCAAACCTCGAATCCAATTGGGAAACAATTCGGAAAAAAGGACCCACATAACCGGCCCTATAGAGACTGCGAAGGAGGCCACAAAGGCTAAAATGGAAATTAGTATCAACCAGGCGTTCATACTTACCGCAGCTGTTATCAATTCGGATTCATAAACCTGGGCAGTTTCTTTTCCGAGTGACTCCCGAAGAGCCATTTTAAAGGCAACATCAGATTCATACGTTTTGTCAAGCATAGGAGCTATTAAAGACTGATCAACTTCTGCCGGCAAAACACTTACAGATTCGCTATTAAGCGTATAAGTAGCTTGTTTGAATCCATAAGACAATGCAAACATAGAGAGGGCAATCCCAATTACGCCAAATACCAAAAGGGGCTTCCTTCCCAGCCTGTCGATAAGCGAAATGGCGATAATGGTAAACACTAAATTGATAACGCCAACCAGAATGGCCTGAGAAAAAGAGGCATTGGTACCGATTCCCGATTGTTCGAAAATCATGGGCGCATAAAAAAAGACAGAATTGATCCCGGTAATCTGTTGGAGTATGCCAACGACTAATCCGATAGACAATACCAAACGCAAAGCAGGTTTGAAGAGCTCGCGGATTGGAAGTTTCTCTTCATGGACATCAGACTCCACACTTTCTTTAACCGAGTCGATAATACGACGGGCTTCTTCCTCATCGCTTGCGCGAATCATAACTGCTAGTGCCTCATCATACCTTCCCTTCATGGCCAACCACCGCGGACTTTTTGGCACAATAAACAGGGCAAAGAAATACAGGATAGCCGGCAAGGCTTCCAGGCCGAGCATCCAGCGCCAGTTATACTCACCAAATTTCAGGGATTGTGCCCAGGATGCATCCGAGTCACCAAGCTGAAGAATCATATAATTGGTAAAGAAGGCCACCGAAATACCAAGAACAATATTCAACTGATTGAAGGACACCATTCGACCGCGCATTTTCGGCGGGGAGATTTCGGCGATGTACATCGGAGCGATGATCAGGGAAGCACCTACTCCTATACCTCCAATCATACGAGCGATTACCAACAATTCAAAAGAGGGAGCCAACGCGGAGCCAACGGCAGAAATAAAATAAAGCAAGGCAGCATAACGCAAAACCAACTTTCTTCCAATCTGATCACTAATCGGACCCGCCACCATCATGGCCAGGGTTGCAGTTAGAGTCAGGGAGGCAACAGCAAATCCCAATTGCAGCTTACTTAATCCAAACTCTATTTCAATAAATTTATTTACCCCCGAGATGACAGAAGCGTCAAACCCCATGAGGAAACCACCTAGCGCTACAATTAGCGCTACCATGACAATGAAATTGGTCTTGCCCATTAGATGAAATTTTGAAAGATTTTTCGCCGACTAACTAATTCCTTTTTGATTGTCCATTTTATGGTAAAATGGATACACCTTTTCAAGGGCCTCAAAAAGTAATAGGCCACATCAACCGGGGATTTTGCCCGGTTGATGTAGGCTTCCAGTTCTTTATAATGGCCGGTAGATATCGGCCAAGCAAGGACTATCGATTCAGAGTAATTTTTCCTGATGCGAATTTTCCATTCACGGAAAGTGTGTAGAAATACATACCAGATGCAAAATCTGTAGCATCCCAGATAATCTGCTGGGGCCCTGCACCTTGATTTTCATCTGCCAGCAAAGCGAGCTGTTTGCCAGTCATATCATAAATACTCAACTGAACATCGGCTGATGTATCTAATTCATACCGGAATGTAGTAATACCGGAGGTAGGATTTGGAAAAGCTTCAAAAGAGACAACATCCTGTAGGTCTGTTACAGAAGTCGGAATGCCAAAACCAAAATTATCGAAGAAATAATTATCGGATGAAAATCCAGCCGGATCAAAGAGAATAACAAACTTTGCAATGTCCGGAGCATCTGATACGGAACTGGGGTTGTATGTCAGCGTTTCCCAGGTATTGCTGGTGCTTGTAGTCGCTGTCATCTCCAGGATTACATCATTATTTGCATTTTGCAAAGACACAATAACTTCTGTTGGAGCAGTCGGGTCCCATACATCCAGCGCAATTGTACTATTTGACTCCAATGCCAGATTGCCATCAAAATATCCAATAATCACGTCATACTCCTCCCCGCCATTTCGGGTATAGGTAGCTACATAATCTGACTCATTTCCGGTTTGATCCGGATTTACAACTCTTCGGAAATTGATTCCGGAATGCGAAAACACAAAGTCGGTGTGTTGGTTACACTCAAAATCATTAAACACTTCCGGATCCGGAATAACACCGTCGCAAACATCATTCGCAAATTCAGGTCCGGTAATGTTATCCAAATAGTAAGTATCCCCATTGTTGCTACCCGGATCAAAAAGCAGCACGAAGCGGTTTACATTGTTATTAGCTACACTTGCATCCGGTTGAGAATCAAAAGAAAAAGTAAGTGTTTCCCAGGCATTGGCAACAGAGGTAGTAGCCAGATAAACACTGTGCCTGCCGGTCGGATAGTTTGCCGGTTGTGCCAATACATCATTCTCCAGGGTAATTTGTACTACTTTTCCAGCCACCGGACTCCAAACGTCAATACTTATTTGCTTGGTGCCGGAAACATAATCAGACAAATCTGCCATGGCAGCATCCAGAATAAGTACATCAAATTGCTCTGCTGCGTTGCGGGTATATTGCGCTGCTACCCGACTGGTATTCACTCCCGATTGATCGGGATTTTCGTTGTACGGGATAAATGAACCATTGATAAATCCGTAAGTTCCTTTACGGATATCTTCAAAATTATCCCAGGTAACCTGCGACTGTAACATCGTAGGAAGGGTGACTATTAGTAAAAATAAAATGTAGATTTTTTGCATGAGTTTATAAATTAGGTATGATGATGATTATTTCTCCTGGTAAACGCGTACATAATCCACTTGCATAACCTGTGGAAAGCTCGTTGATCCGTCCGGGTTTCCTGGTAGGTTTCCACCTACAGCCACATTCAAAAGCATATGAAAATACTGGTCAAAAGGAAAGGTGGTAGGCAGGGTGGTCGTTCGGGTATTTGGCTCGCCAATATTGATACCGTCCATTTGAAACTGGATACAATTCTCATTCCACAGAACAGTAAAGACATGGAAATCGTCATGGAAAGTGCCAGATTCTAAATCCAATCCCTGGCTGTTATACCGCCAGTAATCATGACCATAATGGATGGTACCAAATACCCGCTGTGGCTCACTGCCCACATTCTCCATAATATCAATTTCACCACTCTTTGGCCAGGCACCATAAACTGTATCAGTAGGAAGCATCCAGATCGCAGGCCAAATGCCCTGACCAATAGGAAGCTTTGCGCGTACATCCATTCGCCCGTACTTCCAGTCGCCTTTATCCTTGGTTACCAGGCGGGCAGATGTATATTGGTAGATACCCAAATAAAGCGGGTTTTCTTTTCGGGCCCGAATAATCAAATTACCATTTGAAATAAATGCATTTTCCGGACGGGCAGTATAATACTCCAACTCGTTATTTCCCCAACCACATAGATCAGGACTAATATCACATCCATCTCCCAACACAAATGACCACTTTGATTCATCAATCTCTGCCCCGTCAAAGTCGTCACTCCAAACCAGTTGGTAGTTTTCAAGTGATTCCGGAAAAAGGCAACCGCCCAAATCAGCAGGTTCGGAGCAGGCGGAGAACAAAAACAATCCAAAAGGGAAAATCATTATAAAAATTTGGCTAATCCTATTCATCTCAATTCTTTCTATTTTTTTTTCTTACTGATAACAAACTTAGTTTCGAATTGTTACAATAGACCTATTTTTACCTACATCTTATTTACATCGCCTATTATTGGGAATACATCACCACTACATCATATGCTTTATTATTTTTTTGGAACATTTTATAAACTTTTTATTTTCAGGGTGTTATAACATTCCGGACTTTAAGCATCCTACATCATTTTTATTGATTCATTTGGTTCATTTTAGCGTAAATTGGATACGATTTATGGAAAAAACCAGATTCTTTGTTATCCTGGTGTGCCTGTTTATCAGCACATTATGCCCGGCTCAAAGTCAATATTTTGGCTCGCCGCCTGTCACCAGCTTTTCCAGAACGGATTACCACGCCGGTACACAAAACTGGTATATCCAACAAGGCGAAAGTGGCATCATTTATTTTGGAAACAACAAGGGATTATTGGAATTTGACGGTGTCAACTGGCGAACGTTTGAACTCCCAAATCGCACTATTGTTCGGTCTTTCGCTTTCGCGGAAAGCGGAAAGATTTATATTGGAGGCCAGGATGAAATTGGTTACCTGGAACCCGATGAACATGGAAAAAACATCTATGTTTCCCTAACACACCTGATTCCAGAATCACAGAAGAGTTTTGAAGATATCTGGCAAATTTTCCTGAAGTCCGGAAGTATTTACTTCTGCTCCAGAAACGCCGTTTTTCGGTTCCGGGAAGATCAAATCACGGTTATTAATCCGGAAGGTGGTGAATTTGAAAATTTTTTCTTCCTCAATGATCAACTCGTTTTTCAGGACAAAACGGCCGGATTATTCACTTGTAATGACACCCAGCTAAATCCGATTTCAGGAGGCAACATCTTTCCAAATCAACGTATCGTTTCCATCCTTCCATACAATTCGGAACAATCCCTGATCATCACCGCCACCGAAGGCCTATTCCTAATGGGACAGTCGGAAATAACGCCCTGGGAAACAGCTTCTACCGACTTCCTGATAAACAATCAAGCCTACTGCGCCATAAAACTTTCGGATGAAAACTACGCTATCGGTACCACACAGGATGGTTTGCTGATTATGGATCCAGCCGGAAACCCTGTTCGATTCTTAAATAAAACAAGAGGGCTTCAAAACAATACAATCCTGAGTATTTGCCAGGATCGACAACAAAATCTCTGGCTGGGATTGGACAATGGTGTGGATTATGCAGAAATCAACTCCCCTTTTTCCGTTATTCAATCAGAATCAGGAATTGAAGGAACCGGATATGCCGCCTATATTCATGATAAAAAGTTATACCTCGGAACAAACCAGGGTTTGTATTATACGGAGTGGGACAATAATATTATTTCAGGGAAATCAGAAAAATTTAAACCGGTTGGAAACGCCATTGGGCAGGTATGGAATATCAATCATCTTGGAGAGGATGTCATAATCTGTCAACATAAAGGAGCTGGTTTCCTGGAAAACGATAAGATCCGGCCATTTTCCAAAATTGAAGGTGCCTGGAAGTTTATGGAGTTAAAAGCCTATCCGGGATATGCCATCGAAGGAACATACTTTGGCTTAAATCTGTATAGCAAATCTACACCGGACTCCGACTGGAAATTTATCAAACACCTGGATGGATTTACAGAATCTGCACGGGTTATCGAGCAGGATTCGGAGGGGAACATCTGGGTATCACATGCTTACAAAGGCTTGTATAAAATTGAGCTGTCGCCCGATCTGGAAACGATCCAAAAAATAAATTTTTACAATAAAGATCACGGCTTGCCGGTTGACCTGTTTATCAATGTTGTCAAAATTCGAAACGAATTAGTCTTCACGACTCCGAAAGGCGTTTACAAATACGAAAAAGAGCAGGATCGCTTTATCCCACATCAGGAATTCAATGAGATTTTCGGAGAAGACGCAAATATTCACCGACTTTTAGAAGATGAGCTGGGAAATATCTGGTTCTCTGTAGATTCTGATTTCGGACTGATCAAAGTCCGGGAAAAAGGCGTTTTCAATAAACTGGAATTGGTTTACTTCAACCAAATTCAAGAAGATCTGGTTGATGGCTTTGAGCATGTGTATGCCCATGATCAAAACAATATTTTTATCGGAACGGAGAAAGGATTTGTGCATTACAACCCTTTACACGATAAGAACTTCGATTTCGTTTTTGAAATGCTTATCCGAAAAGTAAGCTCTATCACGGAAGGAGACTCTGTTGTTTTCTGGGGAAATCGTCTTGAAAGCATGGCGCCGGAAGGCATGGGGTTCAATCACCATCAGAATGACTTTCGATTTGCATACGCTGTACCTTATTACGAAAAAATCGATCAGGTCAGGTATCGGTATATGCTCCAGGGCTTTGACAATGATTGGTCTGAATGGACATCCAAAACCGAAAAAGAATACACAAATCTGGGCACCGGTGATTATCAATTTAAGGTACAGGCCCGCAATACATACAATCAGTTGAGTTCGGAAAAGGTGTTTTCTTTTACCATTTATCCTCCCTGGTATTACTCCATTTATGCGAAGATCTTTTATTTCCTGCTTGGGATCGGCAGTTTTCTGGGCTTGCTTCAATACATCTCTAAAAGGGATGAGAAAAACACCCTGGCCCTGATGGAAGAACAGGCAAAAACACTTCAACAAAAGGAAGCAGAATTCAAAAAAGAAGTCGAAAAATCGGAAGACGAGATCATCCAACTAAGAAACGAAAAACTACAGTCTGATATAAACCTCAAAAATAGCCAACTTGCTTCAGCCACCATGCACCTGGTTCAGAAAAGTGAAATACTGATGAAAATAAAGGGTGATCTGGCCAACTTACTTAAAGAAGTTCCAAAAGATTCCAGAAGAAAGATCGAGTTGATTTCCAGAACTATTGACGCTGATATCCGGCTGGATAATAACTGGGAGCAGTTTGAAATTTACTTTGATCAGGTGCACGAAAATTTCTTCAAGCGGCTGAGACAACAGTATCCGGACCTGACACCAAAGGACCAAAAGCTCTGTGCCTACCTTCGAATGAATTTATCTACAAAAGAAATTGCTCCGCTGTTAAATATTTCGGTGCGAGGTGTAGAAATTAGTCGATACCGCTTACGCAAAAAATTGAACCTCGATTCTGAAACTAATCTGGTTGCCACCATTTTGGACCTATAAAAAAGCGGAGTGAAAAGTATATTTCACTCCGCTTCAGATCGAGTATTACAATCTATTTCTTCACGTAAAATGGAATATTGGCTGTAGCCGCATTCCCATTTCCATCATAGATATAAGCAAATAATCGGTAAGCGCCTTCTTTCTTAGGTGCTTTAAAATTTAACACCCCTCCTGCACTTCCGGGCCGTAATACAATTTCCACCGGCTCTGGCTTTGCCTCGGCATCTCCACCTGATTTAATGTCCGTACTTTCCGGCAACAGCTCCCACTTATATTGCAATACATCGCCATCCGGATCTGTCACCTGGGTTTCCAGCTTACAGGTCGCACCGGGACTCACATATACACTTTCATAGCGGCCTTTGCCATCGAGGGTTATATCCGCTATATGAGGCGAGCGATTTTCGGGCATCTTTCCACTCCATTCGTACTCCAATACATCCATTACCTCCGTTTCGGTGCCATCTTCTAAAAAGACCCCATACCAGGTAGGTGTTGTTTCTTGTTTATTCCCCCATAGAAAAACATAGGAACCAATGCACATCTCCTTATCTGCTGCAATACCCTTCTCATAGCGCTCCTGGTAAGACTGGGCTTTTTCACTGCTCATTTGCTCAATGGGTACACCCCACTCTGTTTTCGGTACTTCCCAATGGCCGTTTGGTCCCCACTCTGTGATAACATAAGGTTTAGTCCATCCGAAACTTCGGATTTCTTTGTCGATGCCAATCAGGCCGCCATAAGTATTGACACCATATACATCAATGTGCGGCGCACGCTCCATTACCAATTGTACTTCCGCTACATCCAAACCGGCGGTTACAGTCATCGTTGGGTGATCCGGATCAATTTCATGCACCATTTTGGCGATGTCATTTATCGCATTCCATACCTTAAAGTCACTATAGAAGAGGTCGGTTTCATTCCCGATTCCCCACATAAGTATGGCCGGATGATCTTTATAGGTTTTTACCACTTCCGTGAATCGATCCAATTGTGCTTTAACAGCTTTCGCATCATCATAGTCAAAACCCTGGCGCTCGCAGCCAACCCATAAACCAAACAAAACAGTAAGTCCACGAGCATGTGCTTCATCGAGAATTGCGATTGCTTCTCCGGCTCCCCAGGTGCGCACCGAGTTTGCTCCATAGGCCTTTGCATTGTCCAAATAGCTTTGTCCGCCCACTCCATTGATGTAATAAGGCTTCCCTCCGCGATACAATTGCCAGGCTCCATTCTCCTGACGCATCTCCACTCTGATTGGTCCTTCCGGGGCTTGCCCATACAAGGAAGAAACCATACTGACCAGAAACGATATAAGAAATAATTGGGCTTTTTTCATTTTATACCAAACTTTATTTTTTAAAACATTGAATTACCTGAAAAAATAGCGAAATCGATAAAAAAAGGCAAAGGAAAAATAAGGTGATGTATCAAAGATGTAGGTATTCAAAAAAAGATGTACAGTTGATGTAGGCCTTTTTTAACATTACGGATAATTAATAATCTAAATTTGCTTTTATCAAAACTATATTCTTTTATGGTTCGACTTTACAAAACAAAATGCAAACAAAAAGGTTTCAAACCTTGCATAGAACGGCATATTAAAGCTAAAAGAAAGGATTTACTCAGTATCTCTTTTCTCTTTCTGGCTTTAAGCCTCCTGGGACAGGATCAGTCGGCACCCGATTTTTCATCCGAGTCGATAACACCTCCTTCGACAATCACCTCCGACCAACAAGGCCCCGGATTGAATCAATTGAGCACCCCGAATGAGACCATTCAGGGGATTCAGTATGATTCTTCTTTTCTGGACGCCAAACTTCGGAAAAAAGATCAGTCCCTGATCATCTTTGGCTACTACCGCTTGTTTCTCTACGGAAGAAATATGGTCGAACCTTATCCCAACCTGTCGCCCTATGAGCGTGCTTATGGCGTAGGAGATGGGTACCGGGAACCCATGATGTCGGTTAGTGTCATTGGCAGGCCAAATGGCAAATCCACTTTTGGAACCGAGTTGTTTCTGTATGCTCCTTATCTGGGTACAGGCTCAGAAGACAATGTCTTCACCATGAACCTCGGACTAAATTTCTACGGAAATTTCAGAACGAAACACGGAAACTTTGGGGTACGGGCAGGTGGAATCCATTGGTACAACCTGAGCTCTTTCACTATTGGCGTTTTCCAGATTCTGGATCGCTTCAGTATTTTCGATCGTACTCCCTGGGAGGGCGTTACAAATACAGATAAGTACAATAACTATTTCGAAACCGGTGCGACCAGCCCGGGAGACCTTCGTTGGAACAATCAGGCATTCCAGGGTTTAATTATTAACGGCGGTAAACTACCGGGTGACTTTGCCTTTGATTTATTCTGGGGTAAAACACAACCCAATGGTGGTTTATCCGGTGGTATCATAGATCCTTATGCTTCCATTCCGGCCACACTAGACGCAGGCAATGTGCCCAACTACCTCGGTTTCAACGGAACATCCAGAGTCATCCCAAGCATTCTCACAGGCGGAAAGCTTTCCCGCTCTTTCGGAAAAAAACATCAGACCTTCTCCTATAACATGATCTATAGCCATACCGCGCTAGACAGTCTGACCACTCCAGATTCCCTCACTCAGGTGAGTGACTGGACCAGACCAGCTCGGAGCTATCAGGTACATAGCCTGGGACTGGATCTGAAGCTGGCCAAAATCAAATTGACCGGCGAACTGGCCATGGGCAGCTATGAAAGTCCGACCTATGAAAAAAAATGGGGGGAAGCACTTATGCTCCGCTTCCTCATTCCGGAAGATTACACTTATCTCCCTTTTGATATTCAGGTTTACCAGATCAGCAAAAATTTCTTCAATCAAAATGGGGAAATCGCCACAAACTCCAATCCGGACATCCTAAAAGATCAGGGACTTGTAGCAGGAGCCAATGGTGTTGGTGGTCAGATGGCCTTGGTGAATCAACTGGTACACAATCGCAGAGGGGTAAATATCAACACCGGCATTGAAGTCGGACCAGCCAAATTCAATATCGGCTGGGGCATTTCGGAAGAAATAGATCCGACTTCCACCCAGCTAACCTATGTACACAGGATCAATGGCTTGGCTTTATCCAGGATTTACAACCCCTTCCCGGCCAATGCAACAGGCCCTACCATTTTTGGGCCTTACGGACGCCAAATCTCCTTTTTCAGAGGGGTTTCAGAATTGGTGCAAACAACCGATCTGAATGCCGGCACGGCAGAAGCGCAAAACAAAAAATACTTTAACGCTGTAGATCTGCAGGGCAAACTGAAACTCCAAATCATGGGAAGGCCATTGTATTTCTTTTACCTGGGCTCTCTGGGTTCGGCGAAAGCCAAACTCTCGGCAATCCCCAGCATGGATACGGATAGTTATCTCTTTGTTCAATACCATGAGTTTGACCTCTACTACGAGTTGTTTCCAAATTTTGTCCTGACCGGATACCTGGGGCTGGAAAATGCCCGAGGCGGACAGTTTACCGATTGGGATCTCGAAACCCAGCTGCCCAGAGATCAGCACGGCAGGGGCATTGGCGTTGGCTTTGACTGGACAATTGCCGAAAATGCAGGCATTTATTTCCGGCACCGCTGGATGTCATTTGAAGACCGAAGCTTCAGTCTCGACACATACAAAGGACGTGAAGTAACCATCGAACTCAAAACATTCTTTTAAAACACCATTATGAAATATACATTACTTAAATCTTGTCTTTTCGCTTGTGTTTTCCTGTTTCAGTTTCCACTATCGCAAGCTCAGGATGGATCTGCTCTGGCAACTGAAAAAGAGGAAGAGGGCCCTAAATTCCGGTTTAACGGCTTGGGCCGGACGATTCTCGCACAAACAGGAATCGACGGCAATATTCTGGAAGCAGATTCTTCAACTATTAGAAATCTGACCGATGGAGAATTCCTCCTGGATCTGGCGATGAATGCCACACCGAATGATGTGACGGAAGTACAGGCTATCCTGCGTTTGCGCAACGAATTTGGCGGCTTTTTTGGATCGGGCATGTCGGTAGAAGTACGTGAGCTTTGGGCACGAGGTATTATTGCAAATACACTTAGATATCGGGTTGGCGATATGGATGTCGTGATGTCTCCCTACACGCTGTACAACCCGGAAGAAGAAGGAAGCGTCAATGAACCTGCTGTCTTTTTACCTCAAAAAGAAGTCATTAATTACGAGCAGTTTTACACCGATGAAAACACCCGCAGGCTTCAGGGTGCCAAATTGGATTTTGGCCTTGATTTCGCCAATGTACTATATGATGCGGATGTTAGTGGCTTTATAGCACGTGTGCGCGGCACTGATTTCTTTACGATTCCTACCCGCTTTGTAACTGGTGGAAATGCCCAATTTTCTACCCAGACTTTTAGTGACTCGCTGGGACTCAAGGCCGACTTTGGTCTAAATGTGGTCCATACCTTTGATGACCTACAATCTGGTGAGGCCGTTTCCGGAATCCGGAACACGGTTTATACCTTTAATTTTGATGTCAGCATCCTGGACACAAAAAAAATGGGTCTGCATCTAATAGGTGAAACCGGGCAGTCAAATCTTGAATTCCGGGAGGATTCTGTATCCGTATTTAAAGAAAATGACAGTTTTCTGGATATCGGAGCTAAGCTGGTTTTAAAACCACAGAAAATCACGGTTTCAGCTTCCTTTGTGGATGTTGGTCCGGATTTCTTTAGTATCGGCGCGCAAAGCAAACGCATTGATTTTGATGCTGACAAGTCGTATTACAACCGCCTCGGCAAAGACAATTTCGTTCGCACACCCGGCTTATTTGATATTACCCGCGATCGGGCCCTTTACACATTCCAGCTTTCCGACCGCCTCATGTCTTACGACCCCAGGTTTAGCAATACCATGCCTTACGGTACTGCTACCCCAAACCGAACAGGTATTCGATTTGGAATTAACCATGGCGGATCGGATGAGATTCTGGAAATAGGAATCAATGGTGCGCTCCTGAGTGAGATCAGAGGACAGGGTACCTTCGAATTAAAGTCATTTACACTCTTACGGGGATCGGCAAACGTCAATTTCCACAATATTTCTTCCTGGGAAAAAACACTTCGTCTCACATTGGGTTATCAATACGAAGCCGTGAATAGAGGTGGATTAGAAGTTGAAATAGTGAACCTGACTTCCAACTTAATTGAAGTTGGTCTTGAAGCAGAATTATTTACCAATTTTGATATCCTGCTTGGCGCGAAATTATTATCAGCAGAAGGAAGAGAATATGTTCCTCGAATCGATGAATTTAATGATGTAAAAGACTTTCCGGCGCCTTATGATGCCAATGATACGGAGCAACTCCTCGCGGCAGGATTGAAATACGAATTTAAGAAAGATGTTTATCTGACGCTCCAGTACCAAACCTTCAGTTCGAAGATTGCTACCGACAACACAAATGATTATAATCTGAATCAGATTTTCGTTTTATACAATATGAATTTCTAAAATAAAATTCATCCAACGTTTACTGAAAAATCTGCAATACCATAGTTATGAATAAATCACTAGCATATATTTTCACAACAATCCTCTTCCTGAGTGCGGGTTGTAGTCATATCACGGATAATTTTGATGGGCCCAACCTTGTAGATCGCTTTGGCGAATTTAACCTCGTTCAGGCATTGGAAGTCAGCCAGCCTACCGTTGATTTCGCGGCAGGAGAAACCGTGTTTTTCACGGCTCAGTTTAACAAGAACGTAAACTGGGTAGTCGTAATTACCGGCATGGAAAGTGGTGCGGTAAAGCGGATAGAAGGATTCGATCGCGAATTAACTGCTGCAAATGCCACATGGAAAGGAGGCACGACTGACTTACCATTCTTTAGAGCGGAGATGTGTACAGTCGAATTATTAGTACCTGAAGAAGCCGCCTTTTCAAATTCAGGCGAAGTGGAGACCCTTTCTACCAAGACCTATGGCGGTTCGCTTTTTACAGATTTTGAAACAGATCCGGGATCAGCGATTGAGTTTGGAAATTACGAATTTGAACTTACCAACGCCTCCGGAAGACAAACAAACATGACCGCTGCCCAGGGAGACTACTACTACCTGTTGGAAGGCACAGATGCGGTTGTGCCAAATTTCTTTGTTGGATTGATCAATATCAAATCCAGTATTACAGGAGAAACATACGCACCACTACCGACTACCGTACCGGAAGAATTATACTTTAACTGTTTCATCTATGCCGATGGTGGCCCCTATGGTATTGCAGTCATCCAATTTGTATATGACTCCAATGACAGTGGTGCTTTTGAGGATGGTCAGGATGCCACATTCCAGGTCGAGGGTGATTTTCCAATCAATTGGGAAGGCTGGCAACAGATTAGCCACCCAATGAGTGCGGTGGGAATGAGTCAGGAGCAACTGGAAAAACTTGTTGCTATCCGGGTACTCTTAATCTCCGACATGAACTCTCAACCTAGTACACCGCTCCAGGTGGATTTTGGGATCGACTACCTGACCTTCACTGCGGGCGGGCCATTGGAACTGTAGTTTAATTTGAAGTTGTTTAAGAATGTCTGCTGAGGTTCAGGGTACTGAATTTTCATTCCAATGGAGGCTTTTTTGAGCCGCATAGCAGCGCTACGGGGCGATAAAAAAACGAAAAGTGGGTTGAAAAGGCTTTTCCGGAAACCAGTGAGGTATTTTCAAACAACTTCTTTGTAAAAAAAAAAGCTTTATGCATTTAAATAGGATCTTTCGCCGGAAGGCATATATAGCCGGGATCATATCCATATTATTTCTGGCAGCCTCCTGTATTCAGTTTAAAACAGCTACCCTCTATAATGGGATGGAGGTTGAACCGGAGCCTCCAAAAGTCGCAGATATCAGCATGGCTGTTGAGCCTGTCATCTTCGCAGATGATGCTACCGATGTGTGGGGATTGGAAACCAATGAATGCCAAAGTGCCAGCGTCTCTAAGGATGTGGTATTTAGTGGTGCAGAGGCCTTGGAAATCACCTGGAATCGAGATGCCAATGGTTGTGACTTTGCCGGAATCGGCATCGGCTGGGATAGTTATGCCGGAAAAGATTTATCCCAGATAATGGATTATGTGGCCATCCAAATGCAGGTACGGACCCAGGGAGGCCGAATGTTTGGACTACCAATCGTACTCACCCTCGAGGACTACAGTGGTGGTATGGGATTTGCCTATACCGGAAATAAATACTTTGAGCGGTCGGCTATTGATGAGGAATGGCAGAAAGTGGTAGTTCCATTGAGTGCATTTGATATAGAAATAGAAAACCTGGATCCATCCAATATCAAACAGTTACAACTTGAATTGCAACAAAGTGGCAGTATTTATTTGGACGATATCCGTTTGGTATTTTATGAACCGGAACCACAGGTTCCCTGGATGGAGGAGGAAGTGCTTCCCAATCCGATCGCCTTTCCTATCCAGGTTTTCGGTGACCATTTTATCAACAACAATGGTTGGGGAATTGTCTCCAATGAATGCCAAAGTGTAAAAATAACGGACCAAGCCCATGCGGAAGGGACGCTTGCAATTTCAGCCAAATGGAACAGCACTGCTGCTGATTGCAATCCAGCAAGTTTTGGAGCAAGCTGGAATAAATGGTTTCCTGTTGATGTAAGCTCAATCCGGGAAAAAGCTGCATTCCAATTTCACTTAAAACCAGTCAGCGGTCTTACCGATCTTACCAATATTTCAGTTGGTTTCGAAGACTATGATCGGGCAAAAACATTGATACCCCTGAAAGATGCTTTCCTCATGGATTCCGGCAGTGCCGAAGGTTGGAAACTTGTTACAGTTCCTTTTTCTGCACTTCCCAAAACAGTTGATTTTACCAGAATAAAACACCTGGTTTTTCAGCTATATGGCGACGGAGAAATTTTTATCGACAGTATTCAATTAGTCAACATCCAATAATCGACGGTGATAGTTTATCTGTCCGAGGTGATAATTGAGATGTCCGTATAAATGCACCAGAAAAAGCCCGGTCGTCATTTTATCCATAAATAGTACGATCGGGTATTCTTCTTCCACCTGCGCTGCCGTCAGATTATCCAGGACATTGTTTACAACACGCAGGGTATTTTCTACCTCCTCAACCAGGCTTGACACCGGCAGGCCTTTCAAGCTGAATTCTTCCTCCCGCTTTCTAATATAACCGGTTTCTCCGAGTACCGCTCCGATAAAATGATTGAGATTCCCAACCAGGTGCAGGCAAAGGTTGCCGGCAGAATTAGAAATATTCCCCTCGATCTTCCAGATGATTTCCTCATTTGAATAGGCAGAAATCTCCTTTTTGAGATTCATCAGATCTCGTTGAAAAAGAGGTTTTAAATATTGTGTAAGCATGGCAATTTTATTGATTACTGGTGACACTCAAATATAGGCAAATAACAAGAATCAAAATTTTGCTAATTTACCAGCAGCATGTGAAATTTGCTTTTCCCAAAACTTACATTTAGTTTCAGGTTTGACTTTAACCGCATCATGAAATTCGAACAAAAGGTACTGACCTACAAGGGAAAAATTGTTTTTGAAAAACGCACCCTGCCCTACTTCAAACGGCTTCCCAAACAATTTTTTGAAGAAGAGGCCTGTTTTATTTTTGTAAACAGGGGCGCATTCTCGGTTCGGAGCCAAACTGAATTCCTATCATTTAAAAAGGGCAGCGGATTATTAGCCAAGTGCCTTAATTATTTCTTTGAAACAACAGAAAGTCAACGCAAAGAAGGCGATTGGATTGAAGTAATAGGCGTACTATTCTACCCGTCGATTATTCAGGAGTTATTTCAATTTGACCTTGCACTTTCCAATCATACGGTCAACTACAACCTAAAGCAACTCGAAATTGATGTTTTGCTGGATCATTTTAAGGAAAGCATCATCATTTTAATAGACAACCCGGAGTTGGCTGACGAGGCAATGATTGGAAACAAATTAAAGGAGCTTGTCCTACTATTAAGTAAGATCCAAAGAGCACCCAGCCAACTTGATTTCCTGGCCGCTATGTTTAAACCGGAGTTTCATGAATTCAAAACCATCATTCAAAAAAACCTGTATTCCGACCTCTCGTCTGCTGAGTTGGCAGCCCTGTGCCACATGAGCGTTTCTTCTTTCAAAAGGAAGTTTCAGGAAACATTTAAGGAGAGTCCGAAGAAATATATCGCAAAAAAGAAGACCGAGAAAGCAGCTAAGCTGCTAGTTTCCACCGACATGCGGATCTCCGACATTGCCTATGACTGTGGGTATGAATCCATTGCTTCTTTTAACCGGAATTTCAAATTACAATTCGGTACATCTCCTTCATCCTATCGACTGAGCCATAATGATCAGCTTTTAAGCTAAACTGAAAAGATCGAACCCTGAAACTGCCCTAATTTTGGGAAGGAATAAGGAAAATTCGATTTTTCATAAAATTAAAAAAAGCAGACATGAAA
Source organism: Saprospiraceae bacterium (assembly GCA_020437105.1). Taxonomy (GTDB): domain Bacteria; phylum Bacteroidota; class Bacteroidia; order Chitinophagales; family Saprospiraceae; genus JAAEZH01. The sequence continues at coordinate 6,352 of JAGQWR010000137.1, read as the reverse complement.
AAGAATGTTGGAAAAACAGATAGGATTTTACGCACTGTTATCGGACTAAGCATCGTAGCTGCCGGTTTTTTTTATGGCAGTTGGTTTGGACTAATTGGTGCTGCAATTTTAATCCCAGCCGTACTGGGATCTGATCCGGTTTATGACATGGTAGGCGTAAACACGAATAAAAAAGCATAAAACGAAACAAGAGGATCTAAAAAGGCGCTGGCTTATGCTACTAAAATTCGCAATGATTTATACCTTACCAAAGATGCGAATAATGTAACAAACTGTCGGCGCCTTGAAAGATCTCCTCCTGATTACACCCCCTTTTACCCAACTAAACACCCCCTATCCGGCTACGGCTTATTTGAAAGGTTTTTTAAACACCAAGGATATCTCCGCCTTTCAAATGGATCTGGGGATTGAGGTGATTCTGGAACTTTTTTCCAAAAAAGAGCTGACTAATTTATTTAAAACGGCTTTTCAGCATGGCAAAATCGTTTCAGAAAATGCCGAAAGAATCTATGCCCTTCGAGAAGATTATCTGAAAACAATCGATGAGGTCATTGCCTTTCTTCAGGGTAAAAATCAAACCCTCGCCAGACAAATTGCTTCCGAAAACATGCTTCCTCAAGCCGGACGATTTGCAAAGCTGGACGACATGGAGTGGGCCTTTGGCAATATGGGCATGCAGGATAAAGCGAAGCACCTGGCCACCTTATTTCTGGAAGATTTATCCGACTTTATTATAGAATGTATCGATGAAAATTTTGGATTCAGTCGCTATGCCGAACGGCTGGGCAGAAGTGCCAATGCATTTGATGAGTTATATGAGCAGCTGGGCAAGGAGCTCACCTACATCGATACCATTAGCCTGAACATACTGGATGCCAGATTAAAAGAAATCCAACCTGGTTTAGTGTGTATTTCTGTCCCGTTTCCGGGGAATTTATTTAGCGCTTTTCGTTGTGCGCAGTTTATCAAAAAGAACTACCCCAAGATCAAAATAGCTATGGGAGGCGGTTTCCCGAATACCGAACTCCGTAGCCTTTCGGATACCCGGGTATTTGATTTTTTTGATTTTATCACACTCGACGACGGGGAGTTGCCTATCGAATTATTGGCGTCCAATATATTAAATCCGAAACCAGATAATCCGGATCACCAGTTATTTAAAAGAACATTTCTGTGCCAAAATGGCTCTGTAGTTTATAATAATTTCTCTCTCCGAAAGGATTATAAACAAAGCGAATTAGGCACCCCGGATTATTCAGACCTTTTATTAGACAAATATATTTCTGTGATTGAAATTGCCAATCCAATGCACAGTCTTTGGAGCGATGGTCGCTGGAATAAATTAACCATGGCCCACGGTTGTTATTGGGGGAAATGCACTTTTTGTGATATTTCGCTGGATTACATCAAACTCTACGAGCCAATAGCGGCAAAACTATTAGTTGACAGAATGGAAGAATTAATTGCTCAAACCGGTGAGCAGGGATTTCATTTTGTAGACGAAGCTGCCCCACCGGCTTTAATGCGGGAAGTCGCATTGGAAATTATTAAACGAAAATTGACCGTAACCTGGTGGACAAATATTCGCTTTGAAAAAAGCTTTACCCGGGATCTCTGCATTTTATTAAAAGCTTCCGGTTGCATCGCCGTTTCCGGCGGATTGGAAGTGGCGTCCAACAGACTGCTCGAATTAATTCAGAAAGGCGTAACAGTTGAACAAGTCGCTCAGGTAACAGCTAATTTTACCGAAGCCGGAATAATGGTTCATGCTTACCTGATGTACGCTTATCCCACACAAACAATCCAGGAAACAGTTGACAGCCTGGAGATGGTGCGCCAAATGTTTGAACTGGGTATCATCCAATCGGGATTTTGGCACCAGTTTGCGCTAACAGCCCACAGTCCGGTAGGACTAAATCCGGAGGATTATGGAATCATACCGGAATATAAGTCTATCTCTTTTGCAAATAATGACATCCAGTTTAAGGATAAAACAGGGATTGATCACGACAAATTTAGCTTTGGATTAAAGAAATCGCTTTTTAATTATATGCATGGAATTTGTTTTGATTATCCTTTGCAGGATTGGTTTGATTTTAAAATTCCCAATACAACTATTGCACATAACTTCATTCTAAACTGCGTGGAGTCTAATGACGATCTTAGTACCAGACCCAGTGCAAAAATAATCTGGATCGGACCAGAGCCCGTCGTTTCCTTCCCAACAAAAAAAGGAAAAGAGCCGCTGCTACAATTAACCTTTCACGAAAAAACAGATACAACTATTATTGTGATTGAGAAAGAAGAAGGTGAATGGCTGCTGGAGGCCTTAAAAAAATGTTCTGTCTGGACGGAAGGCACCCAAACATCTACCAGTTTAAAAACTGACTTTGAAACGCATTTCAACGACTTCGAATTATTCTGGTATTCGGATAATATAGAAACCTTAAGAAGTTACAGCTTATTGGTTTTGTAACGGTCATTAATTAAATATCCGGGGCATTCAAAACTGAACACCCCGGATAAAATGATTTTCTGATTATCTACCCCTACATATTCGGAATTTCCGGATGCGAAACATCATATAAATCCTCTGCCTCTTTTTCCTTAAACTCCATTACTAATTTTAGCGCATCTGGTACTACATCGCTACAGATAGTAACCAGGGACCCCTTTTTAGCATTATTTATGGCATAAACAATCGCTTCTTTTTCCGTCTTAAAAATCTGGATTTTTTTATTCGGATCATGACTCTTAATGCCCTGCACAAGCATTTCAATTAATTCCTCCTCTGTTTTACCCCGCAGGTTTTTGTCCTGCCTGATGATAATTTCGTCAAACATTTTTGCAGCCCGCAAACCAATTTCTTCATTGTCTTCCTGCCGGCGATCTCCAATACCGGCGATAATTCCAACCTTTGGGGTGCCTTCCAATTTTTCGATAAAATGATGCAAAGCTTCCATTCCGGCAGCATTATGCGCATAATCCAGTAAGACATCAAAATCCTTGAATTGGAATAAATTTAAGCGGCCGGGTGTTTGTGAAGGCGACGGAATAAAAGATTCCAGGGAAGATCGTATTTCTCGTAAATCAAATCCTCGTACATATCCCGTCAGCACAGCGGGCAGGATATTTTGAATCATAAAACCAGCTCTCCCTCCAAACGTAAGCGGCACATTAATGGCTTTAATGACGCGCATTTTCCAGCTTCCTTTGCATATAGTGATATATCCATTTTCGTAAATGGCAGCCAGTCCGTTATTTGCAGCGTGTTTTTTAATTCGCGGATTATCTTCATCCATGGAAAAAAGAGCCACATTGCATTTTACCGAATTTTTCATATTGAAAACCAACTCATCATCCGCATTGAGAATGGCATAACCCTCCGGTAAAACGGTTTCGGGCACAACGCCTTTCAGACGAGCCATCTGCTCAACAGTATTAATGCCTCTCAATCCAAGGTGATCCGGAGCGATATTGGTTACGATAGCCACATCACAGTGGTGAAAGCCTAATCCGGCTCTCAATAATCCACCACGTGCAGTTTCCAACACCGCAAAATCCACTGTAGGATCCTTCAATACGAATTCCGCACTAGCGGGACCGGTACAATCTCCTTTTTGCAGCATGTGGTTCTGGATATAAATCCCGTCGGAAGTGGTATATCCGACTTTGTGTCCCATCATTTTCACCATGTGTGCAATCAGGCGGGTAGTTGTGGTCTTGCCATTGGTGCCGGTAATTGCAACAATCGGAATGCGGGAGGTACTCCCCGGAGGATACATCATATCCACTACGTGAGCAGCCACATTTCTGGGCAATCCGTCCGTTGGTGCCAGGTGCATTCTAAATCCGGGACCTGCATTTACTTCCAGGACAGCGCCTCCTGTCTCGGAAACAGGCTTGGAAATATCTGTTGTCATGAGATCAATCCCACAGATATTGAGTCCAATCACACGAGAAATTCGTTCGGCCATAAAGATATTATCCGGGTGCACGATGTCGGTTACATCCGTTGCGGTACCCCCTGTACTCAGGTTGGCTGTATCTTTCAGGTTTAATATTTCCCCTTTCGGTAAAACCGTTTCGAGCGTATAATCTTTGGCAGCAATCAGGTTTTTCGTCATATCGTTGACCGTGATCATGGTCAACACTTTTTCATGTCCATATCCGCGACGCGGATCGCTGTTTACTTCATCAATCAGCTCCTGGATGTTTGATTTTCCGTTGCCAATAATATGGGCCGGAGTTCTTTTTGCCGCTGCTACTAACTTGTAGTCAATGACCAGCAATCGATAATCATCTCCGGTAATATACTTTTCTACAATCACGCTATTTGAAACGGCTTTTGCCGCTTTAAATCCTCCCAGCGCTTCCTCCCAGCTTTTAATATTTATCGTAATCCCACGTCCATGATTCCCATTGATGGGTTTTATCACAACCGGATACTTGATATATTCTATGGCATCTTCCAGTCCACGTTCCGTCCGGATGATTTCTCCTTTCGGAACGGGGATTTCTGCCTCCTGTAACAAATGTTTGGTATCCTCTTTATCACAGGCAATCTCGACCCCAATACTACTGGTATCACTGGACACCGTAGCCTGAATACGTTTTTGGTTTACGCCATAACCAATCTGACAAAGGGAATATTTATTCAAACGAATCCAGGGCATCCCCCGGCTCACAGCTTCTTCGATAATCGACCCGGTACTTGGGCCAAGTCTGCCGCGCTCTCTGATCTCCCGCATCTCCTGGAGATCTTCTTCCAGATCATACGCTTTGCCCTCCGTTAAAGCCTCGGCAATTCTAACAGATGCCTTGGCAGCATATCGGCCTGCATGTTCTTCCAGATAATCAAACACCACACTATATACACCCTCTTCACCATATCCACGTGTACGGCCAAAACCAACCTCCATACCGGCCAGGCTTTGAATTTCCAGTGCGATATGCTCAATAACGTGCCCCATCCAGGTGCCTTCCTGAACCCGTTGAAAAAAACCTCCCGGGGTACCTACCGAGCAACGGTGCTCATACATACCCGGAAACATCGCTTTCAAGCGTTCATAAAACCCATCAATCTTATTGGTTGGCATCTGTTCGTATTCTTCCAGATCCAGAGTCATTACAATCAATTTATGCCGTCTGACAGACCAGTAATTGGGTCCGCGCATTGCTCTGATTTCTCTGATTTGCATAAGTTCTACTTGGTGTTTTTAATAGTGATGAATCCGAATGCAGGAAGCCATTCCAGAAATACCTTCCGCCTGTGAGCCAATACTCTATATCCAGACCTAATATAGCTAAAGGATAGAAATTCCAATTAATATTGATTTATTTTGCACCAATTCAAATAAAAAACATGGATTTCAAGGGAATACTAATACCAATTGGGGGGAATGAGGATAAAGGGGCAGATGATAGCCAGGTCAACCCCATGGTTTTTGTACGGAAAGGAATCCTCAGCAGGGTTGTTCAGGAAAGCGGCGGATCAACAGCAAAGATTGTGGTTATTACAACCGCTTCGCAGATTCCGGAAGAAGTTGGCGAAAATTACACCCGCGCATTCACTAAGTTAGGCTGTCAAAACATCCAAATTCTTGATATCCGGGATCGTGCTCAGGCAGAAACACCGGAGACTATCCAACATATCCGGGAAGCAGATTGTGTAATGTTTTCCGGCGGCGACCAATCCCGGATCGTGCATATTCTGGGCAATAGCACCATCCACCAGATTCTGCTGGACAGGTACAAAAATGACCCGATTGTCATTGCCGGTACCAGCGCCGGAGCTATGGCGATGTCGAGCGAAATGATTTCAGGAGGAAGTAGTACCGAAGCGCTTTACAAGGACTCTGTAAATATGCGTGAAGGAATGGGCTTCCTGCCGGAACTGATCATTGATTCGCACTTTAACCGCCGTGGCCGCTTTGGCCGATTAGCGGAAGCTGTAGCCATGCATCCCCATCTTTTGGGTGTCGGACTTTCAGAAGATACAGGCATGATCATTCGCAACCAAAACGAGGCTAAAGTCATCGGGTCGGGCATGATCATCATTTTTGATCCCGGTAATCTGACCCACAATAATGCAAAAATTCTTCCTACCGGTACACCAATGACCATGGCAAACCTGACGGTTCATGTGCTGGCAAAAAGTGATTCCTTTTCCATAAAAACCAGACAGGTTACCGCATTGCCTATTGAATCTGAGTTTGAAGAATAGGTTTCAATGTGTTTTTTTTTTGGAAGCACCAACCAAATGTTAAACTCGTGGCTCGTGTTAGCTTTGCTAATAAATTGTCTTATCTTTTGTGTCTTATATTTTAATAGACACCTCTAATTTAGTCCC
>JAGQWR010000136.1 GCA_020437105.1 Saprospiraceae bacterium | reverse complement strand
TACTGCATTTTCGTGGAGTAGCTCTCCGCCTGAGGCGGATCACCTGGGGAGGAGTGGTCGGTTTTGTGGATCAATTTTCTGTGAAGAAAATGCATCTCCCTAGGAGGTGCCAAAGGCACCGACACTCCCCAATTTTCGCCGAAAGGCGGAAAGTCTCCACAGCCGATTCAGCGAAGGCGACAATCGGCACTCCACCTATCTCTGCACCATTACCTCTACCGTCTCCCGCTGTCCTTCAGGCCCGATCGCTTCCAGAAAATAAATACCGGAAGGCAGGTGTTGTACCTCTAAGATAAAGGTCATTTCAGGTAGCTCCGTCTGGAAATTGGAATAAACCTTGCCCATTGTATCAAGCAGTCGGAATTGCCAAAGCTCCCGGCTATTGCTTTGCCGATGAAAAAACACATTCAGGTAATCGGTAGCCGGATTCGGATAAATAGTTAATTGCGCATGGATTACAGACGCTTCCGTGGTCGACACCGTCTGGCAGCCGGGCACCAGGCAACCGTATTCATCTACTTTTAATATCCAGCCTTGTTGTATTGGTGGAGGGAAATCAGGATCCAGGGCGTTGTAAGGGCGGGCTTCTCCGACCATGATGTAGCCGCCGTCCGGGGTTTGTTCCATGTCGTAGATGTAGTGGCGAGGGTTTTCAGACGTAACAAATTCATAATGTCGAAGCCACAGACTGTCTCCTGTCAATGAAACTTTTCCAAGAAGACCATACAGTCCTTCACCTGCCAAGTATTCCTGTCCTGAAATAATATAACCAGAGTTATCGTTTGCTTTAACCACTTTGCTTAGGCTGTTTACAGAAGACCAGTGCCCCTTGTTCAGGCTAGTTTCCCACATAATTTCATTTAGTCCTGAATCAAACATGATAATCTTATTTCGAAAAAGCAATTGATCTACACTGGTTCCCTGGAGTAGCTGACACTCCCTTGTTGCCACCACCAATGCCCCATCCTCCTCCACATACATCGCATCTGCAGGGCCCATTAAAAACTCATCTTCATCCCAGGGATATAAGCGCCAGTCAAGCAACTGCCCCGAAGTATCTCTGACCTGGATATATAACTGGCTGGTATAGTTTTGGTTGGTCAGGTTTTGGTTGCTCCTTTGAGCACCGATGTAAATTTTATTATTTGCAGAGGTCAGTGAAGTTGGGGCATCGTCTCTTTGGGGTGTTTCAATAATACTGCTCCAGGTCGTTTCCAATGAATCATTTAATAAGACTAAATAGAGGTCATTTGATCCTGGCTCGGAGATAGTATTAGATACATTAAAAGCTATAGCGTAACCTGCAGTGGTGTTTATCATTCCCGACCTGTTCCCAATAAAATCTTCTTCCGGGAAATAGGGATGAACATAACTGTTAATTAATTGAACGTCCCCGAAGGCATCATATTTAACTAAAAATCCCAGTTCTCCGGCGTCATCCCAGCCGTGTCCGGTAACCAGATACGCACCATCCTGAGTTCTATACAAGTCTTTACCCCACATGCCAAAACTTGTGTCATCAGAGAGCAAAGTATTGGAATAAACAACCTCACCGTCACCATCAAAATTCAGGAAAATCCCCCCCAGCTTAAACGGAGGCATCGAATCCGCAATAACACCCGATACCACAAACTGATCTCCTTCTACCACTACACTCCTGAATATCGTATTCGGGTATCCAAGAGAATAGCGCTTATTAAAGGTCTCCTGGCTGTTTCCATTGACAGATCCAAGTAGGAGTAATATGGATATTAAGTGCCTCATGCTTTTTAAAGGTAATAAGAATGGGCAATAGGTAGTCATGATCTGTCGAAAGTGGAGTTTTGCTTGCGCTAACGCGCTTTGCAAGTTGATGAAAATGCCTGTGGCATTTACGTGGAGTAGCTCCCTGCGCTCGCTGTGGAGAGCGAATCGGTTTTATGGATCATTTTTCTGTGAAGAATACTTATCTCCACGGAGGGGCCAAAGGCTCCGACAATCAACCGTTTTCGCCGAAAGGCGGAAATACTCCACGTCGATTAAGCGTAAGCGCAAATCGGCAATCAACCGCAAAGGATGCTGGAACCAAGGGGAGTTTTGCTTGCGCTAACGCGACTCGCAAGGGGATGAAAACGCCTGCGGCTTTTTCGGGGAGAGGCTCACCGCCTGGGGAGGAATGGTCGGTTTTATGGATCATTTTTCTATAAAGAATACGTTTCTCCCCAGGAGGTGCCAAAGGCACCTGCACTCCCCAATTTTCGCCGTAAGGCGGAAATACTCCACAGCCGATTAAGCGAAGCGACAATTGGTGCTCCACCGCAAAGGAAACTGGAACCGAGTGGAGCTTTGCTCGCGCTGACGCGCTTTGCAAGTTGATGAAAATGCATACCGCATTTTCGTGGAGTAGCTCCCCGCCTGAGGCGGATCGCTGTGGAGGAAGTATGGTTTTTATGGAACACTTTTCTGTGAAGAATACACACCTCCACGGATAGGCACTGACAATCAACCATTTTCGCCGAAGGGCGGAAATACTCCACGCCGATTAAGCGAAGCGTAAATCGGCACTCTACCCCTAAGGAAACTGGAACCCTGTGGAGTTTTGCTCGCGCTAACGCGCTTTGCAAGTTGATGAAAATGCTTACTGCATTTTCGTGGAGTAGCTCCCTGCCTGAGGCAGACCGCTGTGGAGTAAGTATGGTTTTTATGGAACACTTT
>JAGQWR010000135.1 GCA_020437105.1 Saprospiraceae bacterium | reverse complement strand
GTTCAGCTCCAAAAAACCTGGGCGTGAAATTCCGGCGGCTGGGCGATGGCCAGCCGTGAACCGATGAGTAGCGTAAAAAGAAAAAAGACCCGCATCAATTTGCATGGATTAGCATTCTAATGTACGCAAACTTTTTGTTCGGTTAAAGACGGTATTACCAGTGGTCGATATGAGTTGAGGAACGGAAAGGATAGGTTCACTATACAAAAAAGGCGAACCATTGGGGGCGCCTTTTTTGTATAAAGTTTATTCTTTACCAGATAATTACTACTTCACCACAAGCACTCTTTGACTGAGCAGCCTATTGTCGCTTGTCGTGCCAACGAGTATATAGGTACCCGCCGTTGTGCTCGAAGCATCCCACACCAGTCCACTCTTGACTTCTACCGTTTTTAGTAATCCTCCGGAAGCATGGTAAATGGCAATCGATTTCAGGTCGATGGCTTTCGCCGAATCCAGATAAAAGGCAGTACCCTGACTGGGATAAATAAAATTGGTCTCTTCTGTGATTTCAGAAATGGCGTTTGGAATGACTTCCCGCAAAACCACGGCATTGGGCTGCAGTAAATTTGCTGTACCGGATGCAACCACATCCTCCAGGAAATTCCCGGAAGGGCCAAACATCTTTACAGAGCCGTTTCCCCCGTTTCCGATCAGGATGTTTCCGTTTTCCAAAAAAGCAACACCCTCGGGTTGGGCCAGGCCAGTGATGAAACTTCCTATAAAATTACCCTCCGAATCAAAATGACTTACCGTTGAACCATTCCAGTTTAACGCATATAAATTGTCGTTTTCATCAAACCAGATATTTGTCGGGCCCTGTAAATTAGAGTTGATAAAGATGCCCTGATCTACGCCGTTTGTATCAAATTTTCGGATCAGGTTATTATTGTAGGATGAAACATACAAGTTTCCCTGACTGTCCCAATCTAACCCGATACTGGTGGTCACACCCTGACTGGTAAACTCATCCACGAAGGTGCCGTCCAGTTGGTATCGAAAAACTTTTCCGGTACCAGTCCATTGCAAAGCATACAAGAGACCATCGGAGTGGATTTTCATGCGCGTAGGCCCGCTAATTCCGGTGGCAAAATCACCCAGGTATGCTCCGGTCGTTGCATCAAATTTGGCAATTTGATTGGTATTCAAATTGGAAATAAGCACGGTTCCTTCATTTTCCAGAAATACAATATCCTGTGGCCAGGCGAGGTGATCGTCGATGAAAACTTGTGGATTCTCGCCGTTGGCATCAAATTTCAGGATCTGCCAGGGTGGGCTGTCAAAGTTTCCGGCATCCGAAATATATAACTCCTGGATTTGTGCGTAGCTGCCGGCAACTCCCAGTAAAATCAAAAATGTAAACAGCATTTTAAAGGCCTTCATAGCATATTCGTTTTAATCAGAAAAAAATATTTTCATAAAGCTACGAGTGCGAATTGGCCGAAAATTGTAAAAAACGCTTATGGTGTTGCCTGGCTTTGTCTTGTCAATTACACTTGGCTAGCAATGTGACTGGTTTTCCCAGTTTTTGCGTTGAAATTTTTTGGGCGACATGCCTGCTACCGATTGAAAATCTTTGATGAGGTGTGATTGATCAAAATACCCCAATTGGTAAGTGAGGTTTGTCAGATTTCCGGTGTTGTTAGAATTGGTCAAATGGCGGGTGATCGCATTTATGCGAAGAATTTTGCTGTATTCTTTCGGACTCATACCGATTTCCTCTCTAAATCTTTTGCGAAATTGCGACCTGCTGATGCCGGTTTGCCAGGCTAATTCATCCATTCGGCAAAAGCCGTTTTGTTGTTGCAAAAGTGCTAGGGCTGTATCCACCGGCGAATCTGCCCGTTCCCGGAAAATACTCAGCAAAAAGGTCTCCAACTCTTTGAGGATTTCCGGAAAATCACTTGTAATTCTTACATGCTCCAGCTTATCCAGCTGCCGGACATTAAAAACATCCAACAGATCTATAATCTTGTTTTTATACAAATGAAGCTTTTCCGGAATAAAGTAATTCGCGCCATTCGCTTTAAATTGAATACTGATCAGGTGCGTGTTTTTGCGTGCTGGTTTTACAGAATAGGATCGACTGTGTAAGCCGCCTACAAAAAGCCGGGGTCTGCTTATCCAATCGAGCATACTGTCTGATCGATAGAGGATATCCTGATCTGATTGTAAAATGAGATCAAAATGCCCTTCCGGGAAAAACAGAATTTCCTCGTCCTCCCGAAAATGATAAATGATATACCGGTCAATAAACCGGGCTAACTGAACGGGTTGGTAAATGGTGGTATGAAAGGATCGCTCATCCAATACAATCTATTTTTGGGCCAGTGCATAAGTTTCCACATACACTTCTAAAACGGGCGTGCCTGCGTGCTCGCCGCCAATAGGGAAATTCGTGTATCGGAAAATTTCTTTCAAGCGGGTTTTTCCGGATACATCCTGAAACCAAAATGTCATTTGTGAAGAAAGTGGATACAATGCTGCACTTTCTTCCGGGCATTCTCCTTCACCGGATAAACTGAAACTAAAACCAGGAAGCGTTTCTTCCGGGTTTTCCCATACAGCGAGGAGTCTTAATCGTTGAGAATTACTGGAATTAGCAAGTATAAACTGCCGATAGACTTGTTCTTCCATCGCCAATTGGGGCTCTTCAGGTGACTGGATATAGATCGTTACAGCTTCGCCTGTATTATGAAAAAGCACCGCATCAATATCCTCCAGCTTAAAGTCTGCTGTCGGACTTTGCTTTTTATCTCTTTTTTTGATTGGCATGACCATTGATTTTCGAATGATCACATAGGAATAATTTGAAAAATCTTCATTCAGGGCAAAATCTACAGCTTCCTCTCCCCTTAACACAGACTCTACTGTAAGGATTTCGCCATCTGCCTGTTCCTGGTCCTCGAATAAATGCACAGACTGTATAGTAACCTGAGCTGATAACTGGAAAACAGCTAAAAGCAACAGGCTTAACAATATAGGTTTTTGAGTTTTCATGAAGTTGATTTTAAGGTAAAGTACGCATCTTAAAGAATGACTACATCAACACCCCGTTTTTTGCCTCAATAGCCGGGGGGAGATCCGTTTCGCCCAGCATTTCCCGGAGGTCTATTTCTATAGTCCGGCACAAAGAAAGCATGGGGATATCATTTGCCATTCCTTGAAAAGGGTTTTCAGTATAGTCACCGACAATTTCCATCATGACATAAACCCAACCTATTAACGCCGTAAGAGGGATCGATAACCAAATTCCCCATTCGCCCACTTTCATTAATTCGGGAATCATGCTGAAGGGCAATAACATGATGAAAATACCTACGAAGTAACGGCTCATATTCGCATACTGTCGGGGAAGGGGGAATTTTTTAATGCGTTCGGCCTTGCCCTGATGCTCGTAGAAGTGGTAAAGTATCTGCTCCAGCTCCATGTGCCGAAAATCCTCGATGAGGTCGGTTTTTCGCAGTTCCCGAAGGTCTCGGGATTGCGCATTTATTATTTGTGTGGCCGTATTCACACTAGCAACAAGTTGGTCGTATTCGCTAGGGGGTAAAAATTGCTTCAACTCCCTGCGTGTGACTTCATCATCAATTAAGCCAATACCAAACTTTTCCTGATATAATTCGGCTGTCCTGGCAGTATGGCCGCCTTGACTAATATGTTCCCAGGGAGTGGCTACTAAAAGCTGGCTCCGCAGTGAATACAACCAGGCGATATGCCGATACATTAAGCGCTGTTTAATGTCGTGTATTTCTATTTCTGAGATTTTGCCTTCCGTAAATTGATCCGTAATAAACCCATCCACATACATGCCCCAGGCCCGGCTGCTGTTTACGATTGCTCCCCATATTTTTCGGGCTTCCCACATACGGTCATAAGCCTGATTATTTTTAAAGCCAACATAAAAGGCAACAGCCGTACCAATAACGGAAACAGGTAACCAGGGAATGGTGATTTCGAGATAGCCATTAGCATAGCAAAAAGCTATTCCGCCCATAAACAGGAGTAGCCAGGCCACATGATGTGCTGTCCATTGAAAAAGTGCTTTTAGCCGAATTCCTTTTGTAATAACCATATTCTATTTTGAATAAAATCAGATGGATCAAAAACTATTTAATTTCTTCCCACCACGCATCCGCAAAACCATCGCGGATGCAAAATAGCTGTCCCGGTTTAGGTAAACAAATCTGGAGTTGTTGTTTTAAGGCTGCATCAATAAATCCGTTTGCCGGCTCTTTCCAGGGATGTTGTGCCAATGAAAAAGCACCCCAATGAACCGGCATAGCCCTTTTTACCCGGGCATCCAGTGCCGCTTGCACGCTTTCATGTGGAAACATATGTATTAAACTCCATTTTTCGTTGTACTGACCACATTCCATAAAACCAAAATCAAAGGGTCCCAGGCGATCGCCGATTTCCTTAAAATGTGCGCCATAGCCACCATCTCCGCTAAACCAGATGTTTTCCGTTGGCGTTTTAAAAACCCATCCACCCCAAAGAGATTTTGCCCGATCGCTGATACCGCGCCCGGAAAAATGCCTGGAAGGCGTAAAGGTGATTTCTATGTCAGCATACACTTGATTGTTCCACCAATCAAATTCCTGAATTTTATCCCGGTCAATACCCCATTTTTCTAAGTGTCTTTTTACACCCAGTGCGACATAATACTTTTTAGTCTTTGATTTTAAGCGAAGGATGCTCTGGTAATCCAAGTGATCATAGTGGTCGTGACTTAACAACATTAAATCAATTTCCGGAAAATCATCTATCAGATCTAAGGTATTGGCGGAAAACCGCTTAACAGTCATTGGGGCAATAGGCGCTGCATCCGGACCCAGCATCGGATCGATGAAAATGGTTTTTCCGTTTATACGGAATAAAAGAACTGAGTGGCCGTACCAGATAATTTTAGCCAAATTATCCTCCTGTAGAAAATGGGCTTTATTGAAAGATTCGATAGGCAAATCTACCAGCGGTTCCCGCTCTTTTCTATTAGTGAATTGCTTGTAGAGGATATCTATCATGTCCCGGAAACTAAAGGACATATCAGTCTCTTCCAGATTTTGAAATTTACCATCTTTCCAATTAACAGATTGCTCGTAACGGCTTTGCAACTCCTTCGTTACCCCGGCTCCAAATTGTTTGAAATACATATGCTTTATGTCAACTAGCTGTTTTGATCAGGCTCTAAGTTATATACCCTATTTCGAATTCTTAAGTGTTAATTTAGCGTTCGCTGCGCGAAGGTTTAAATCGTTTAAAACGTTTGAACCATTTAAATCGTAACACGGGCTACCGAATTTTAATGCTGACCCGATAGCTATCTGGATTAATTTTGAATTCGGTACTAACTAACTCACTAACTCACTAACTAACTAACTAACTCACTAACTCACTGAACCACTAACTCACTGAACCACTGAACCACTGAACCACAGAACAACAGGATCACTCCCGATAGGGATCGGGCCACAGAAATTACATATTTTGCAGGCCTATGTCCACGACCTCTATTATAAAGACCTTATCCAGATTTAATTTGTTCAAAGGGTTTTCCCCGAATGAAATCTGGCAGATACTGGCATCCGGCAGCGTCAGGCAACTGAAGCCGGGGGATGTTCTGATCAAGCCGGGCGAAACTAATAAGACCCTCTTTCTGGTGATCGATGGCGGACTGCGGGTTATTCTGGAGAAGGATGGGTCGGAAGTCTCTATTCCGATTCCGCCGGGCGAGTGTTTGGGCGAGATGTCGCTCGTTGGCGGGGAGCCTACCTCAGCCGGTGCAGTAGCGGATAAACTCAGTAAGGTGCTGTTGATTCCAGAAGAAACCTTTTGGAATCAATTGGCATTAACCCGTCCGGGGGTACAAAACCTCCTGGGCATGATGGCGCACCGGCTCCAGCGAAACAACGATGCGCTGATCGAAAAGGTCGAACAGCAATTGAAATATACGCTGATGGAAAAAGAGATGGAGTCTGCCGGTAAGATCCAGTCCGGATTGGTTCCGGACGGTAAAGACCTGTTTCCAACTTTTCCGGAAGTGGATGCCTATGCCTTGATCAATCAGGCCCGCAATGTAGGCGGTGATTTTTACGATGCCGTAGCACTGGATTCAGATAACATCTACTTTGCGATTGGCGATGTTTCGGGAAAGGGTATGAGTGCTGCGCTTTTTATGATGCGTATCCTGACTTCGATGCGCCTTTACTTAGGCACCTGTCCAAGCTTTGAAGAGGTGCTCCCGGCGGTAAATAACTGGCTGGCGCGGAATAATGATGACATGATGTTTGTCAGCGTTTTTGCAGCTGTGCTGAATGTACGTACCGGACTGTTGCGCTACATTAATGCCGGCCATAATCCGCCTTTCGCCAATTTCGGCGGACGAAGCTGGAATCTGATGGAATTGCCGAAAGGGACCCTTTTAGGTATCGTGGCAAACGAGTTATTTCCGATCACAGAACGAAAACTGGAACCCGGCGATTCTCTGGTGCTTTACACTGATGGCATCACCGAAGCCCAAAATGCAAATCATATCCTTTTCGATTTTAATCGAACAAAAAAGTCGCTCAACCAGAAGAAAAATGACACCATGGAGCATCTGGTTCAGAATCTCAAATCTTCTGTGGAAACCTTCGTCGGCAACGCTCCCCAGGCAGATGATTATACCATCTTTGCGTTGAGGTGGTTAGGAATGGGGGAGTAAAATGGTATATCCGCCACCGCTTTCTTTTTCAGGAGCCTTAACTTTATTGGGTGCGGAGGTAACCGTATAAACCAACTCCGTGGAAGGTGCGACCGGTTTTTCTTTCGGCAAGCGAAAATGGATCTGGATGCTTTTGTGAAATAATACCCGAATACCTTTGTTTTTGGGAACCTGAAATTTCAATAGCTTGACTATCCGGATCGCTTCCTGATCACATTCATCACCCAGGCTTTTAATGATCCGGGTATCTACGACATCTCCTTTATTATCAATCGTATATTTTAAATAGACCGTTCCTTCTATCTTTTTTTGAAGCGCTTTTTCCGGGTATTGCTGATTTTTGGAAATAAAGGCACGCAGGGCTTTTAGGCCACCTTCGTAACTGGGCTGATGGATAAAGTGTTTATCTCTCTTTTCTTTTTTCATAATTAGCTGGTCGCGTTATGATCCCAACAGACTTAAGTTAAACAAGCAAAATACGGTTTTAAAATTAGAGTCTAGGGCCTTTGGCCTGGTCTAGGCGGTCTTTCCTTACCGGAAATACGGTCTATTTAGTTCGCTTCGCGAAGGTTTAATGCGTTCATGCCGTTTATTCGTCACAGACGAATGTTTAAACTCTCAACCTTCAACGTTCAACTGGGCGAAGCCCTATAGACCGGGCGCAGCCCTTAGACCGCGAAGCTGACAGGCAAGCTAGACTAAGCCAAAGGCATAGACCCTAATTCTTAAGTCTCAATTTTTAATTTTTATTGATGCCACTAACTCACTAACCCACTGAACCACTCAAAAAAACCTTGGCTAATTCAATCGAACAAGCGACCTTTGCGGGAAATCCAATACCACCTGCCTGATGATACATTTTTTTGGAGATCCCACCCATACTGTTTTTGCTGTTCAACTGGATGCGCCGCTATCTGAAGCGGATGTTTCTAAACTGGTCTGGTTGTTTGGCCATCAGGAAAAGCTTGATACCCAGACCGTGGAGGGTTCCTTCGTCGGACCACGGGCAGCGATGGTCACACCCTGGAGTACAAATGCGGTAGAGATCACCCAAAATATGGGCATCGAGGGCCTTCGACGCATCGAAAAATATGTTGCCTGGACAGACACGCTGGATATCGATCCCATGCTGAACCAGCAATACCAAAACCTGGATCAGGAGATTTTTACGATCCATATTCAACCGGAACCGGTTCTGCTCATTGAGGATATTGCTGCCTACAACCAATCGGAAGGCCTGTCATTGAGTGAAGAAGAAGTAACTTATCTGGAAGAGGTCGCCTCTCGGATCGGCCGCAAGTTGACTGACTCGGAGGTGTTCGGCTTTTCTCAGATTAATAGCGAACATTGCCGGCACAAGATTTTTAATGGCGCTTTTGTTATTGATGGCCTGGAGCAGCCCGACTCCCTTTTCTCGCTGATCAAAAAAACATCGAAAGCCCATCCCAATAGCATCGTTTCGGCTTATAAGGATAATGTAGCCTTTTTGAAAGGACCCCGCATCAATCAATTTGCGCCCCAGGCTCCCGATCATCCTTCCGCTTACGCGAAAACAGAAACAGAAACAGTGGTTTCGCTGAAGGCAGAAACACATAATTTTCCGACGACAGTCGAACCCTTTAACGGAGCAGCCACAGGATCTGGCGGAGAAATCCGGGATCGCATGGCTGGTGGTAAAGGCTCTCTGCCCCTTGCCGGTACGGCGGTATATATGACTTCCTATTCCCGCTTGAAGGAAAACCGTCCCTGGGAAGCGGCCGTATCTGAGCGCGATTGGTTATACCAGACTCCCATGGATATTTTGATAAAAGCATCCAACGGGGCTTCTGATTTTGGAAATAAATTCGGACAGCCGCTTATCGCGGGTTCCCTCCTCACCTTCGAGCATGCCGAACATGCCCGAAAGCTGGGATTCGATAAGGTGATTATGCAGGCCGGCGGCGTCGGTTCAGGCAAAGCAACTCAGGCGCTAAAAGACGAGCCGGCAGTCGGCGATAAGATCGTCTTGCTGGGCGGCGACAATTACCGGATCGGAATGGGGGGCGCAGCGGTTTCCTCTGCCGATACAGGCGCTTTTAGTGCGGGCATTGAGCTTAACGCAGTACAACGCTCCAACCCGGAAATGCAAAAGCGGGTAGCAAATACCATCCGGGCGCTGGTGGAGAGCAGCCATAATCCGATTGTGGCGATCCACGATCACGGCGCTGGCGGACACCTCAATTGCTTCTCTGAACTGGTGGAAGCCACTGGCGGCAGAATCGATATAGACCAATTGCCTATAGGTGATCCAACCTTGTCGAGCAAAGAAATCATCGGCAATGAATCACAGGAACGCATGGGGCTCATCGTGGCACCCGAAGATTTGGACTTGCTTCAAAAAATTGCAGAGCGGGAGCGCGCTCCGTTTTATGTAGTAGGGGAGGTCACCGGAGATTACCGGTTTACGGTCGCTTCGGAGAGTACCGGCGCCAAACCCATGGATTTGGCATTGGAAGATATGTTTGGGAGTTCGCCCAAAACGATCATGGACGATCAATCGCTCAACCGTCAGTATGCGGAGGTAGATTATGATTCCGCCCAATTACACGAATACCTGGCGCAGGTTTTACGCCTGGAAGCGGTGGCTTGCAAAGACTGGCTCACCAATAAAGTGGATCGCTGTGTAGGCGGCCTGGTTGCCAAACAACAATGTGCAGGCCCTTTGCAATTGCCATTGAATAATTGCGGCGTGATGGCTTTGGGTTATGATACACCTTATGGGGTGGCTACGTCTATCGGACATGCACCTGTAAATGCACTCATAGACCCGGCGGCTGGTTCGCGGAATGCGATCGCAGAATCCCTGAGCAATCTCGTTTGGGCACCTTTGGAAGAAGGTCTAAAATCTGTTTCGCTTTCCGCGAATTGGATGTGGCCTTGTCGGAATGACGGGGAGGATGCCCGATTGTATCAGGCGGTGCAGGCGGTTTCCGATTTCTGTATTGATTTGGGAATTAACGTGCCGACCGGGAAAGATTCGCTTTCCATGAAGCAAAAATATCCCAACGATGAAGTGCTCGCACCGGGCACGGTCATTATTTCCAGTGTCGGTGTTTGTGATGATATTAATAAAATTGTAGAGCCTGTTTTCCAAAAAGATGCCGGGGCAATTTATTATTTAAGTCTGTCTCAGGATGATTTTCAATTGGGGGGCAGTTCATTCGCACAAGTACGAAATAAAATAGGTGCTGTTGGTCCGGATATTAAGGACACTAAAAAACTGGCTGCTACATTTAATGCACTGCAGGATTTAATTAAGGCGGGTCATATTGTAGCAGGGCATGATATTGCATCCGGTGGTTTAATCACCACATTATTAGAGATGTGTTTTGCCGATAATGATGTAGCTGCAGATTTAGATTTAACCGGCTTAGGCGAATCCGATTTAATTAAACTTTTATTTGCTGAAAATAACGGAGTTGTTATTCAATTAAAGGATACATCCGCGGAAGCGTTATTAAACCATTTTCCAATCGATTGTCATCGAATCGGTGTTGTTATTTCAGGAACCAATCTTCTGATAAAAAATGGATCGGCAAATGAGTCTTTTTCTATTCCTGCATTGCGCGACATTTGGTATGAAACATCCTGGCTGCTCGATCAAAAACAAACGGCAAATGGATTAGCGGATGTGCGGTATGCAAATTATAAGGAGCAAGGATTAGAATATAAATTTCCGACTTCTTTCGCTGGTGAAATTCCGGTCATAAATGATCGGGCTCCCCGGCCTAAAGCGGCAATACTTCGGGAGAAAGGCAGTAATTCTGAGCGGGAGTTAGCGCATGCTTTATACCTGGCTGGTTTTGAAGTACGCGACGTACACATGACCGACCTGATGAGCGGCAGGGAGAACCTTGAAGACATTCAATTCTTAGGCGCCGTAGGAGGTTTTTCCAATTCGGATGTTTTGGGATCAGCCAAAGGCTGGGCCGGTACCTTCTTATACAATGACAATGCGCGCAAAGCCCTGGAGAATTTCTTCGCCCGGGAGGATGTATTGTCTGTAGGTATTTGCAATGGTTGTCAGTTGTTTATTGAATTGGGTTTAATCAACCCCGGCCACGACATTAAACCCCGGATGGATTACAACGATTCACACAAACACGAAAGCGGCTTTACTTCTGTTCGGATAGCCGAGAATAATTCTGTGATGCTTTCTAGTTTAAGCGGGAGTACCCTGGGCGTTTGGATCTCCCACGGCGAGGGCAAATTCAATTTCCCTTTAGCGGAAGATCAGTACAACATTGTAGCCAAATATGGCTATGACGGGTATCCTGCCAATCCAAACGGCAGTCAGTACAACACCGCCATGATGGCCAGCGCTGATGGCCGCCACCTGGTCATGATGCCCCACATCGAGCGCTCCATGTTCCCCTGGAACTGGGCTAATTATCCTGGTGATCGGGCTGACGCTATTTCGCCCTGGATTGAGGCATTTGTGAATGCGCGGGAGTGGTTGGTGACGCGGTAGTTTGTCCTTATTTAATTAACTCATAAAACAGGTCGGCGGCAATGTCGGCTGTTTTGTTGCGCACATCCAGGAGCGGGTTAATCTCGGTAAACTCGAGGCAAACCAATTTTTCCATTTCCCAGAATCCTTTCAGCAGGTCGCGTGCCTGTCCGAAAGAAAGTCCGTCTTCTACCGGTGTGCCGGTGCCGGGCACCAGGTCTTTATCCAGGCTATCGATGTCGAAGCTCACATAAATCAGGTCACATTCCTGCAAATGTTGTTGTGTTTGCTCGAGCACAGTTGCTGATCCGAGGCGATTCAGGTCGTGGTTGGTAAAGTGTTGGATATTATATTGTTTGATAATATTCCACTCTTGTTCCTCCAGATCGCGGATACCGATAAATACCAGATCTTCTGCTGCGATTTTCGGAGCGATACCTCCAATTTGGCACAAAGTCTCCCAGTGTTTTATGGTCTCTTTGGAAGGCTTTCGGATAGCCAGGTTTTCGTTTGTCAAATTGAGGATAGCTGCAACAGGCATGCCATGTACATTCCCGGAAGGGGATGAATAAGGCGTATGCAAATCGGCGTGTGCATCGATCCAGATGACCCCTAATCGTTTGTCGGGATACTGGCTTTTGAGTGCTGCTACCGTACCGGCTGCATTGGAGTGATCGCCGGAAATGACAAAAGGAAAATACTTTTCCTCGATCAACTCTTTCACCCGTTGAATATGTCTTTCATAGACATCCAGGATGAGGTCGATACGTTTAGCGTTGGGGAAACTCACCCGATCTACGAGGCGCTCCGGGTCACCTTCGATATAGATAGAAGGCAGTTCGAAATATTTATCGTATTGTTTGTTGAGGCAGGCAAATCGCAGGGCATCTACTCCGAGGCTTGCACCACGGGTACCGGCACCGAATTCGGCTGCCAGCTCGATAATACTGATGTTTCGTTTCATGGTTAGGACTTGGTCGCAACAAGATACTTCTACTCTGGTAATTTTTTTACTTTTTTGCCGAAAGCGCATATATGGTTCCACCAAATCGGGAAGGGATTTCGTGCATTTTTTGAATGCTGTGGAAATGGAGGGATGTCAACAATAGGGCAGCTTGTTTTTTGTCGATTGGGTAGGGCACCCAGGGATTTGCTTTTGTGGTATTATATTCGACGAGCAGGAACAGTCCGCCAGGCAGGAGTCCTTCATTTACCCGTTCGAGAAAAGCTTCTTTCTGTTTAACATAATGTAAGGCATTGGCCATCAACATTCCATTGACAGGAGGAAAGGTAAATGCCGCTTTCGCGAAATCAGACTCCCTGGTTTGGATTTGCACCTCTTCAAACTGCCCCGGGATTTGCTTCAAACTTCGGCCATCCTGATCAACTGCATGGATTATACTTCCGGCAGGAATTAAACTAGCCAAAGCTTTGGTGAACGTACCTGTGCCGCAGCCCAGATCTGCCCATACTTGTGGCTGGGTGGCAGTTAAAGCTTCATGCCGGAGCAGTTGGATGGCGGTTTGGTGGAGCATGGAGTAGGAGGGTGCTTTTGAATGTATGTTGGGTTATTGCGTAATTAAAAACCTCCACAAATATCCAAATAAATCCTATACCCTAATATCACCGGTACTTGCGCTTTGAGTATAATAATCAAAGAAAACGGTGGGAGTTGGATTTAATTTTTTGCGTATAAGATCGTTTTTGGCCTCTAGGCGATCAAATTTTTGCGCCCAAACTCCCAGCTACCACTTCAACTTCTTCAACTCATCAAGTAGGGCCGGCCGGCGTTTATAGGTTTCCATCCATTCCTGGCGGAGATTTATTGCTAATTCCAGGCCGCCGATCTGTGTCATCTTGGTGAGGTATTTACAGATTTGCCTGTACTCCTTTCTGTTGGATGCCTGGTCTATTTCGTCGGAAGCACAAAAGGCGTAAAGGTGGGCATATTCTTCAGGAAATGGTTCAGCCAAAATAGGATAATATAAATCCAAAAGATGGAAGGAAGGATGAGATTTTAATAGGTCTAAAAGTTCTTCTAATCGATTTTCGAGTTTAAAGATTTCGGCTACGGCTGAATTAAAAACGTCTTCATGTCCTTTTTTACGGAAATGATCCAAATAAAATTCCACCTTCTTTTTAAATTCCTTTTCCGGTAAGCATTCTTTTATTTGGCTTAAATATTTTATGCCCTGTCCATAATTGTTTAAGTAAAATTCCTCCAATAATTGTACCTGGGTGTCAATGTCTTTGTTTTTTACCGCAAGTTTTAATAACCATTCTTTCCAGTGAGAAGGGCCTCTTCTGGATTTGTTTTTTGGGGCTTGGATAGCTTCATTTACCAGACTCTTCACTCTATCATCCTGATTGTTTTCAAAGGCAATTTCTATTGCAGCGGTTCGGAAGGAGTCGAATTCCAGATTTTGATCTAAAAAATCAGCAGCGATTTCAGGAGCGGACCATTTTTTATGAATCTTAAAAATGCAAAAAGAGAGTGCTTCTATTGTATAAACGGAATATTTTTTGCTTGAATATTCCAGGATGCTTGTTTCTATCGCCTCAATTAATTGTTGAGCTTGTTTCGCATTAGATATAGCCTCTATTGCTATTTTAATCCAGTCTAATTGCCAATCAAACCCCTGGTATTTTTCTTTTTTAAATTCGCGTTTAGCTAATTTGAAGAGGTGTAATTTTATTTCTTTTTCGTCGGATTTTCCCTCCGAATGCCGGATACAATTTGAAAGGTTTTCAAAGGCTTTATCAATTGCCATTCCGAAATCTCCCGAAGAGTCATCGGCACCTTTTAAATAAGCTGTAGCAAACTCTATGATGACTGTTTCGTTTAGATAAACGGCAGGCATTCCATAATCCGGGGCTTGTGTAAGTAATTGAAACGTATCGTAACCCAGCTGGGAGCAGGCGTGATAATCTATAAAGCCGTATGATCCTCTTTGTGCCGATTTTACCATGCTTTTTATCAGCTTTTTGGAATACACTTTAGCATCCTCAATTGGTAGTAAATGCGAATAGGATGTAAGAAGTATTTGATGCACTTCTTCATAATTACTGGCCAGAGAAAACAAAATATCCCGCAGTTCTGCTTCCTGTAATTGCGAAATAATCTTGCGGACAGGGTTTTGAGTTTTTGACGCAGGACTTTCCTGAATATCCATATCCGAATCTTCCAGGCTGGTAATAGCATATAAAACAGCAGCAATATGCTTGCAAAATGGCCCCCGGTCATACGGACAATTACAGTCTGTATTCACGACAGCACCGTTTTTCACTACTATATTTACCTCGTAAGCGTCGCTGCCATAAACATCAGCCATCCAGGTGTCCATACTCCTGTCTAAGTTGCCTACTGCCCCATCTTTATAATAATCATAGCCCCGCTCTAAAATAATCGGATCAAAATGGTCTTCAAATGTTTCTAACTTAAACAGCATAACTCTTGGGTTGAATTCTTAGCTCGACTTTAGCCAAAAAATATTAGTCTAAGGTTTAACAAAGACTAATGTTTTCCAAAGATATTGGATTGTATTTTTTTAATTTCCAACCTCGGTGTTTTTCCATGAGGTTGGAAAATAACTTTTCAGCCAAAGATGCTGCCGAAAATTAGCGAGAATATCTGAAAGTGTTGGGCATTTCCTTATTTACTCGGCCGTACCAGTGCGTAAAACAAATTTTCTCCCAAAGAATACACCAACATAAAGTCTATCGTACATATTTAAAATTCGCCTGCCTGTTTTTGGCTTGCGCAAGCTAGGCAGGTTTTGCGCCTCATTGACAACCACATTGGCTTCGCGCTAACTTTCCCAACTTATCGAAGTGAACTCACAACCGAAGGGCGTAAAC
>JAGQWR010000134.1 GCA_020437105.1 Saprospiraceae bacterium | reverse complement strand
ATAGCTATCGGGGCACTGAATCACTGGATCACCCCCAATAGCTATCGGGGCAAAACATCTGTTTTGAAATAAAAAAAGTCCGCTATGGAAACACAGCGGACTTTCGAATCCCTCAAAAATATTGATTATCAGCATGATGGCTGATCGTCGGTATTAATTATCGTTCAGACTCATCCGGATTTTCTTCTCCAGATCAGAAACAGTCTCTTTAAAGAAGGTATCTGTGTCGAGCAAATCCTGCACGGTATTGCAGGAATAAATAACAGTAGAGTGGTCTCTGCCACCAAAATTTTCGCCAATGGCTTTCAGGGATTTATCGGTCAGTTTTTTTGCCAGGTACATACTTAGTTGTCGGGCTATAACGATTTGGCGTTTGCGGGTTTTTCCGGCCAGTGTATCAACAGGCACTTTAAAGTGATCAGCTACCAGCTTCTGAATGAAGTCAACAGTGATCTCCTTATTAATCTGTGTGACGAAGTTTTTGATCACTTCTTTGGCCAGGTTAACATCTATTTCGCGGCGGTTTAGGGAAGACTGAGCGATCAGACTCACCAGTACACCTTCGAGCTCCCGGATATTATTTTTGATATTGAAACAAACAAACTCAGAAACATCCTGTGAGATCTCCACCCCTTCCTGCGCCATTTTAGCTTCGAGGATAGCAATACGAGTTTCGAGATCAGGGGCGGAAAGATCTGCTGAAAGGCCCCATTTGAATCGGGAAATCAGACGATCTGCCATGCCGTCTAAATCCTTAGGTGCCCGGTCTGAGGTCAGTACAATCTGTTTGCCTTTTTGGTGTAGCTGATTGAAAATGTGGAAAAAGATTTCCTGAGTTTTTTGCTTGTTGGCCAAAAACTGGATGTCATCCACGATCAGTACATCGATCAGTTGGTAAAAATTGATAAAGTCGTTGGTGGCGTTATTCTTAATCGATTCGATGATCTGATTGGTGAATTTCTCCGACGACACATATAATACGGTCTTATTCGGGAAGCGCCGCAGCACCTCATGGCCAATAGAGTGTGCCAGGTGTGTTTTCCCCAGACCTACATCGCCGAAGATAAACAGCGGGTTAAAGGCAGTACCTCCCGGTTTTTTCGCGACAGCGAGTCCGGCTGAGCGGGCAAGGCGATTACAGTCCCCTTCGATGTACGATTCGAAGACATACGAAGGATTGAGTTGGGGATCTACCTTCATCTTTTTGATCCCCGGAATCACAAAGGGATTCTTGATCGACTGGGTATCGATCATCCCGGGCATATTATGCTCCTGATCACTCATTTTAGTGCCGTTGGCTTTTTGCTGTTGTTGCAAAGCCCCCATTAGTATCTGGTATTCTAAACGTCCTTTGTCGCCCAACTCCTTTCGGATCGTCATTTTTAACAGTGCTACGTAATGCTCTTCCAACCATTCGTAAAAGAATTTGTTGGGAACCTGGATCGTGAGTGCCTCATTCATAAGCCGCACAGGCTTGATGGGTTCAAACCAGGTTTTGTAACTCTGTAAATTGACGTTCCTACGGATAGTCTGGAGACAGTTGTCCCAGATAGCAGCATGGTCTCTTGTCATCCTGCAAGAATTAAAATGTTAACCAAACTTGTTTTGAGTAATGAGTATCAGTAAGTCAGCTAGGCCGTTTTTAATGACCTGAAAAGTGCCCTTCCCTACCACTGAAAATCCATTTTAACCGGATATGTGTTCAGCGTTGTGGGATTACAAAGGTGGGAAAAAAAATCGAAACCTGAAACCGGATTTCAAAGATTGGAAGTCTAAATCCGAATTCTCTCAACACCAAATTTCATTTGTCAACATCCCGTTTACTTTAACCAAAAAAAGGATTCATTTGAGGCTCAGACGTTTAACTTAATACATGGGGTAACACCTATTTCCCATTTTCACTTTTCCACATGGATGTGGGAGTTTTGCACATAGTAGATGTGGGTAAAATGTGGAAAATTATTTTTGAAAAAAAATACTGTGCTCCCGGCTCCTCCGTATCCATTTTGACCGGCCTGATCCCACCCAACTTAAATCTCCTGTATTAGCGAAAATCCGCTGGATGTGCGAACGGTATATACGGGATTTTTTTTGTGTCACACATATTAATTGCTTTATCCTTGTAGAAAGTACAGGAATTATAAATATCAGGCAATTACAACGTCACAACGCGCCTTAGTTTCCTTAATGCTTTTTCCGACTTCCTGAGAAGATTACTATACTTGTATGTAAAGTAGTTTTTGTGTTTATTTGTTTGGGTTAGAGGCCCTTGCTGTAAAAAGCAAGGGCTTTCACTTTCCAGGATACAAATAAAAAAAGGCACTGCCCGATGGGCAGCGCCTTTTTTTATTTAGGTCTGTTGGCTGGTCTTAATTACTAAATCCACCAGTACTTGCAGGAACACCTTCTGGTTCTGCAGCAGGAGCAATTACCTCTCCTTTAATACGTAGTACATGTGGAGAATCCACTGCATTGGTAGTCAGGGTAACTGTTTTTGTAAAACGACCTAAGCGTTTTGTGTCGTAGCGAACCTCAATCTGAGCACTTTCGCCCGGAAGAACCGGTGCTTCAGGCGTTTTAGGAACGGTACAGCCACAACTTCCCTTTGCATTACTGATAATCAAAGGTTCGTCGCCTGTGTTCGAAAAATTAAAATACCGGTATGGATCAGCATTTTGTTCGATAACACCGTAATCGATCTCGGTTACTTCAAAAGAAATGATTGGACCACCCTCGTTTACAGGTTGATCAGCAGTAGCTTCCGTTTGAGCCTGCCCTAGAGCAGCAAATAGAAGCATGAACGTAAATGCGGAAAAAAGTTTTTTCATGGTATAAATTTCTTGTTTGTACGTTTTTACCAGCAACAAAAATACAATTTTATGACGCAAGATGAAAGCGATTTATTGGGTATAGGATGTTAATATGCTGTTAATTGGCTTAAACCGGCCAAACTGCTATATGGCTCATTCTCTGTAAAAACGAGTACTGCGAACGTGTTTCCTATGGAATTTCGAATAGATTGACGCATTTTTTGTAATTTTGCACCGGTGTTTGACACCATTTTGTAATTCTGCTAAGTTCTAACCGAATTTTTTTTGAAACTTCCTTCCAGTAAAACCAAAAATCACCCAATGGTCGATAACTCCCTGACTTCGGACGAGATTACTCAAAGCCCTGAATCCCTGGAAGCCCAATATCGGCAAGAGGTGTTAAGGGACTATCGGATCTGTGTCATAAGCAGGGAAGCCAGTTACCTGGCTCGAAAGGAGGTACTGACCGGAAAAGCAAAATTTGGTATCGTAGGTGACGGAAAAGAGGTTCCTCAGGTAGCCATGGCCCGTGCCTTCAAAAAAGGCGATTGGCGATCCGGTTACTACAGAGACCAAACCCTCATGTTTGCCCTGGATATCTGTACGGTGGAAGATTTTTTCGCCCAACTCTATGCAGATCCGGAAAATGACCCCTTCTCCGGTGGCCGCCAGATGAACAGCCACTACGCAACGCCTACTATTGACGATCAGGGCAATTGGACCAACCACCTCGAACAATATAATACATCCAGTGACATCTCCTCTACCGGTGGGCAAATGGCTCGGGCACTCGGCCTGGCATTCGCTTCCGGGAAGTACCGCAGCAATCCGGAGCTAAGCGCTGCCGGCAACTTTTCAAACGACGGAAAGGAAGTGTGCTTTACGACAATCGGAGATGCCAGTACGTCGGAGGGCATTTTCTGGGAAACAGTAAACGCTGCCGGTGTCCTTCAGGTTCCAATAGCCATTTCCGTTTGGGATGATGGTTTTGGTATATCGGTTTCCAAAAAATACCAAACCACTAAAGAAAGTATCTCCGAGGCACTTCGGGGCATGGAGTGGAAGCAAGGCAGCAATGGCATTGAAATTCACACAGGTAAAGGCTGGGACTATCCCGGTCTATGTGAATTATATGAAACGGGAATTGACCGCATTCGCGAAACACATATCCCCGCCCTTTTTCATATTCAGGAATTAACACAACCACAAGGGCACTCCACTTCCGGATCACACGAGCGCTATAAAAGTCCGGAAAGACTGGCGTGGGAGAAAGAACATGACTGCATTCAGGTGATGCGTGACTGGATTCTGGAGACCGGGATCGGCACAAAAGCCGAATTGGATCAGATTGATGAAGATGCTAAAAAACATGTTCGCGAAAGCAAGAAAAAAGCCTGGGAAAGACTGATCACCCCCGCCAAAACACTTAAGCAACAAATAGCCGGTATATATTCCCAACTGGCAGAAGCCAACATAACCGTTGCATCGGAAGCTCAGGAGTTTAAAAGTCTGATCGATCCCTTATATAGTGATCTGATCCAAAATGTGCGCCGGTTAAAGTTTAAATTACTTGGTCAGCAACATCCCTGTGCCGAACAAATAGATCAAATTCTGCAATCAGCCAGTCAGAATAGTGAGAAGTGGTATCATACACACTTATACTCCACTTCCCCAAAATCTGCTTTACGGATACCGGTTATTCCTGCTGAATATTCTGAAAACAGCCCCAAAAAGAATGGCTTTGAAGTGTTGAATGCCTGTTTTGATGCAGCTTTATCCAATTACTCCAATCTTTTTGCCTTTGGCGAAGACCTGGGGCAAATAGGAGGCGTAAATCAGGGTTTTGCCGGGTTGCAGCAAAAATATGGTAAGGATCGGGTTTTTGATACCGGTATTCGGGAATGGTCCATCATGGGCCAGGCAATTGGTATGGCCATGCGTGGTCTCCGGCCTATTGCCGAAATCCAATACCTCGATTATCTGATTTATGGCCTGCAGCCTTTATCAGATGATTTGGCCACCCTTCGATACCGATCTAATGGGTTGCAACAAGCTCCGGCGATTATCCGTACCCGCGGACATCGGCTGGAAGGTATTTGGCATGCCGGTTCGCCTCTGGGCATGATTTTGAATTCCTTACGGGGAATTTATGTCCTTGTGCCTCGAAACATGACGCAGGCCGCAGGTTTTTACAATACCATGTTGCAATCGGATGATCCGGCCCTCGTGATTGAGTGTCTAAACGGCTACCGTTTAAAAGAACAACTGCCTGACAATATTGGCACGTTTACCGTACCCCTGGGTGTCCCGGAAATCTTACTGGAAGGAACAGATGTTACCCTGGTCACCTATGGCTCCTGCGTACGTGTTGCAGAAAAAAGCATCCAGATGCTGGCAGAACATGGCATCAGTGTTGAACTAATCGATGTACAATCTCTCCTGCCCTTTGATCTCGAACACCGAATCGTCGAATCACTCAAAAAAACTAACCGGGTTGTTTTTCTGGATGAGGATGTACCAGGAGGCGCTTCTGCCTACATGATGCAGCAGGTTTTGGAGGTACAAAATGGCTATCGATACCTGGACTCAGAACCCTGCACCATCAGCGCAAAAGCGCATCGGCCGCCATACGGATCTGTAGGTGATTACTTCAGTAAACCGAACCCGGAAGACATCTTTGAAAAAATATATCAGATGCTTTTGGAAGCAGAGCCCAATCGCTTTCCAACTATGTAGTAACAAATAGGAGACTTTTTGATTCACTATTTGATTAGGAATGGATCATGGCCAATGGAATCTAACGGCTCATCCCATTTTTACATCCGTTTAGCCGCGAACCATTCTCCCTTTACGTTTACCAAATGTTAATTTGCATACATGAGTTTTTGCAAATAATATTACCTTACGTTCAATTGTTCACAAAATTAATTACACGCTTATGAAGAAGAAGAAACTCGACAAAGTCTTACTTCTAGCGGGTGCCTTGATGTTATGGTCCTCTTTCGCCATGGCTCAATTTAAGGTATCCGGTACTGTTACAGATGATACTGGGGATCCCCTAATTGGAGTAACAGTACTTGCAAAAGGTACAGCCGTCGGTACATTTACTGACTTTAATGGAAAGTACACGATTAACCTGCCAGGCGAATCGGCCGAGTTGGAGTATAACTATGTAGGTTATGCTACATTTACTGCTTCGGTCAACCGCTCTACCGTTAGTTTGGATGTGGTTCTGGAAAATGCCACCACCCAGCTTGATGAAGTAGTCGTAACTGGTTTGGCCACAAGTGTTAAACGGACCAACCTGGCCAATTCGGTGGCATCTATTTCTTCTGCCGAACTGACAGGGACAGTCGTTCCGACTACTACGGATGCGGCCCTTTACGGGAAAGCAACCGGTACCAACATCAGTGCCAATTCAGGTGCACCAGGTGGGGGTATTCGGATGAATCTCCGGGGTATTACCTCGATCAATGGTTCTTCTCAACCACTTTTCATTGTTGACGGTGTCTTTATTGACAACTCTTCAACTGCAGCCGGTTTGAACATCGTTTCACAGGCAGCAGGCGGAGGAAGTCAATCAAATCAGGATAACCCGTCCAATCGACTGGCTGACCTCGATCCAAATGACATCGAAAACATTGAGATTCTCAAAGGTGCTTCCGCTGCAGCGATCTATGGATCCCGTGCATCCGGAGGGGTTGTAATCATTACCACCAAGCGCGGACGAGCAGGAAAGACCAAAGTAGATGTGAGCCAGTCTGTTGGTTTTACAACTATTTTGAACCCGCTTGGCGTACGCGACTGGACGGAAGATCGGGTGGCTAATTCCAGCCGATACGCAGGTGATGTAGCACTTTATAACGCAGCTGTTGCCAGCGGAACCCTTCAGAATTATGAGGAGGAGCTTTATGGCAATACAGGCTTATTGTTAAACACCAGACTGAGTATAACCGGTGGTACCGATAAAACTTCCTTTTACCTGGGAGCATCCTTCAAAGATGAAGAAGGTATCGTTCAAAACACTGGTTATAACAAAGTAAGTGTACGTTTGAATCTGGATCACGAAATTGCAAAATGGTTGACCGTTGGTGCTTCTACCAACTACATCAAATCTGCTGCAGATCGTGGTTTTTTCAACAATGACAACTCTGGTGCTACCATGGGGGTTTCGTTTTCCGCAACTCCTGCATGGGCACAATTACTTCCAGATGCAGATGGCAACTATCCGGCAAACCCGTATGCTGCTTCTAATTTTCTGGAAACTGCTGCCAAAGTAACCAACAGAGAAGCTGTTGACCGCTTCCTTGGCGGAGCAAATGCCACTGCTGCGCTCTATACCAGTGATTATACTTCCGTGAAACTTATCCTTCGTGGTGGTGTGGATCATTATGCATTGAATACGCAGGCCATTTTCCCAAACAGTGTTCAGTTCCAACGAGACGGAAATGGCCTAAACGGGGTTTCTGTTCAGGGTAACACCTTGAACACCAACACCAACCTGGCTGCATTCCTTGTTTGGTCGCAATACCTGACAAGTGGAATTTCTTTCCGCACACAGGTAGGTTTGACAAACGAAACGTTTGACCGGGATAATATCCTGGCAGAATCCAGTGATCTCATCGGTTCACAAACCAATGTTGACCAGGCAGGTTCCCGGAATGTTTCTCAAACTCGTTTGATCCAACGTGATAAAGGCTTCTTTGCACAAGAAGAGGTAAATATCAATGATCAGATCATTTTGACAGCCGGTATCCGGGGTGATAAATCTTCTAATAATGGAGATCCTAATCAGCTCTACTACTATCCAAAAGGGTCTGTTGCGATCAACATCCATGAGTTTGACATCCTACCGGAAGCACTTAGCCAGTTGAAATTACGGGCTGCTTACGGTGAGTCTGGAAACTTTGCCACATTTGGTTCTAAGTACACTTCCTTTAGTCCGTTTATTGTAGGTGGAAGTTCCGCTCTTACAATTGCCAATGTAAAAGGAAACGAAAATGTAGGTCCGGAACGTCAGTCTGAACTTGAGTTTGGTATTGACCTTGGTTTTTCCAACAATCGCTTTTTGATTGACGCGACATACTACATCAAAAATGTAGATGACCTGCTGCTTAATGCCGATGTACCAAGTAGCTCCGGGTTCATTAGAGAAGTAACTAATGCTGCCGCTCTTCAGAACAAGGGTATCGAGATTGGTCTGAATGCCAATATCGTTCAAACAGCTACAGTAAACTGGTTCTCTCGTCTTTCCTGGTGGAAAAACAATGCACTGGTTACCCGTTTGGATGTACCCTCATTTACCACAGGTGGTTTTGCCGATTTCTTAGGCCAATACCGTGTTAAGGAAGGACATAGTCCGACCGAAATCATTGGTGTAGGTGCAGATCCGGATGATGACGGTCTCGTTGTATTTGGTGATGCGGAGCCTGACTTCCAAATGTCCTGGTTCAATAGCATTCAGGTAAGTGATTTCACTCTTACTTTCTTGTGGCACTGGAAACAAGGTGGCGAGAACATCAATCTCTCTACATTGCTTTTCGACCTCAACGAAACAACACACGATTACGACGACACGACACTCGATCCTACCGGTGCGTTGGGTAATGGTGATTACCGTTTGAGCCAGCTTGGTGCAAACACCGAGCCATATATTGAGGATGCCGGTTATATCCGTCTCCGGGAAGTTGGATTGTACTATACGATTCCACGTTCCACTTTTGGCGACGTTTGCTCAGTGACGATTGGTTTCTCAGGTACTAACCTGTTGAACTTCTTTGATTACAACTCTTATGATCCGGAGGTATCCAATTTTGGATCAGGTGGACTGTCTTCAGGTGTGGAGGTTTTACCTTTCCCATCTGCAAAACGTTATGATTTCCATCTGAGAGCAAGCTTCTAATCACCAAAAAATTGAACATGATGCAACTAAAAAATATCAAACTATATCTACTGGCCATGCTCTTTGCACTCGCTGGTTGGACTGGGTGTACGATCGACGACGTTCCGGATCCCAACAACCCGAGTTTAGCACCTATTTTAGAGGATGCCACACTCAACGAACTGCGTGCACTTGCTTTAGGTGTAGAGCAGCTGGGTCGCGATGAAATCGGATTTTATTACGATGTAACATCGATTCTCGGACGTGACTATTGGTTCTTTACCAGCTCAGACCCACGTTATACTGGGGAATTGCTGGGTAAAGGCAGTGCCGTTTTGGATGATGCCGGTTTCTATGGCACACGTCCCTACGCTGGTCGTTACGCCAATGTGAAACAATGCAATATTATCATTGAAGCCGTAGCAAACTCCAAAGCTGACTTATCAGCTGCCGAACGCCTTGGTTTCACCGCTTTTGCGAATACCATGAAAGCGTATGAATTGCTTCTCGCACTTAACCTGCAATACCAAAATGGTATTCGGACAGATGTAGCTGACCCGGACAATCTGGGTGCTTTCCAATCTTATGAAAACGCATTACGCGATATAAATGAGCTGTTGGAAACTGCTGCAAATGACCTAAATAATGCAGGTGATGAATTTGCATTTTCACTTTCTCCAGGTTTTGCCGGATTTGATACCCCGGCAACATTCCGCCAGTTTACACGCGCGGTTCAGGCCAGAGTTGCTCTTTATCGGAATGATAAAGCAAGTGCTTTAAGCCATCTGAACGAATCGTTTTTCGACTTAGCCGGAGATTTCCAAATGGGCCCGAGTCGTTATTACACTACCGCTGGTGGAGAGGAGCTCAATCCGGTTTTCCGGACTCCAGACCAGTCTGAAGCAATCGTTGCACACCCGGATTTTGTACTCAGCCTGGATCCGGCTGATGCACGGAATGCGAAAATTGCGATGCGCCCCAGTGGTGCTATCAGCCTGGATGGCCTGACCGGAGACCATGATGTGGTTCTTTGGAATTCACAATCAACTCCCATTTCTTATATCTCAAATGAAGAGTTGATTTTGATCTATGCTGAATCCAATATTGGAACCAACAATACAGAAGCTATTTCTGCTCTTGACGTAATCCGTACCGGCAACGGCCTCGGTGCTTATGCAGGTGGATCAGACGATGATTCTGTTACGGATGAAATGTTGGATCAACGCAGATGGTCGCTCTTTGGACAGGGACACCGCTGGGTTGATATGCGCCGTTATAATCGTTTAGATGAACTTACTATCGATCGCCCTGATGATGATGTTTGGACTCAACTTCCTCGTCCGGTTAGTGAAAACTAGTACTGTTTAACTGACAGAATACGGAGAGGCTGGCCATTTGGTCAGCCTCTTTTTTTTATCTTATTTTTTGCACAAAAAGAAAAAGCAAAAAATCCCGGACCACTTTCATTTGGGTCTATATATTTGCCTCATGACAGAGATCCATATTTCATACCTGCAAAAGACACTTAACATACCTGCATCTCAAATTCGACAGGTAGCTAAATTATTGAGCGAGGGGGCTACCATCCCCTTCATCGCCCGTTATCGAAAAGAGGCCACCGGGTCCTTAGATGAGGTTCAATTAGCCGATATCGATAAAGGACTAAAGAAATTGGCAGACCTGGAAAAACGTCGGGAAACCATCCTATCCGCCATCGAGGAACAAGGAAAGTTAACGCCTGCACTGGAGTCTGCTATCCGGAAAACCATGGATACAGCAGAGCTGGAAGACCTCTATCTGCCCTACAAACAAAAGCGCAAAACACGCGCTACCATCGCACGGGATAAAGGCCTCGAACCGTTGGCTAAATCTATCTGGGCTCAGGTTAACGATGATCCGGCCGTCCTCGCTAAAGCCTATATTCAGGAGGAAGTGCCAACTGTAGAAGAAGCCCTACAAGGTGCCCGGGATATCATTGCCGAACGAATCAATGAAGACCAGATTGCGCGAAACCGGATGCGGCAATTGTATAGCCGGGAAGCCATCCTCTATTCAAAAGTAGCACGTGGCAAAGACGAAGAAGCCGCTAAATACCGCGACTATTTTGACTTTACAGAGGCATTAAAAAAATGCCCCTCACATCGATTATTAGCCATTCGCCGCGGTGAAGCAGAAGGTTTATTACGGGTACGTATCAGTCCGGAGGAAGAAGAAGCGGTCTGGCAACTTAAAAAATTGTACTGCAACAAAGACAACCTGTGTACCCGTCAATTAGAAGAAGCCATAGCAGATAGTTTTAAACGCTTATTGGGTCCGGCTATCGAAACGGAGTTTCGACAATCCTCCAAAGAAAAAGCAGACGAGGAGGCTATTCTGGTCTTTGCAGAGAACCTGCGGCAGCTGTTGTTGGCCGCCCCATTAGGCCAAAAAAAGACACTGGCCATTGATCCGGGATTTCGCACAGGATGTAAAATTGTAGTCCTGGACGACAACGGCGACTTGTTAAAACATACCACCATATTCCCGCATCCACCACAAAATCAGGCCGCAGAAGCGCTTCGTACCCTGGAAGACCTAATACAAAAATACCAGATCGAGGCAATTGCAGTGGGCAATGGCACCGCCGGAAGGGAAAGCATGCAACTACTCCGAAACGCTTCTTTTGCTTCCGAAGTGGAAGTTTTTCAGGTAAATGAAAGTGGAGCTTCCATTTATTCAGCCTCCGAAATTGCACGGGAAGAATTTCCGGACCACGATCTCACGATCAGGGGTTCTGTGTCTATTGGCCGACGACTCATGGATCCGCTGGCCGAGCTTGTAAAACTCGATGCCAAGTCCATTGGGGTTGGCCAATACCAACATGATGTCAATCAAGGGCAACTCAAGGAAAGTCTGGATAGAACCGTCGAAAGTTGTGTAAATAGCGTAGGCATCAATCTCAATACCGCCAGCAAACACTTGTTGACCTATGTTTCCGGATTAGGTCCCACCCTGGCCGCAAATATTATTGAGTACCGATCCAAGGTCGGCCAATTTCATTCTCGGGAAGAGCTTAAAAGTGTGAGCAGACTGGGCGAAAAAGCCTTTGAGCAGGCTGCTGGATTTTTAAGAATACGGGAAGCACCAAATCCGCTGGACAATACCGCTGTACACCCGGAGCGCTATAGCCTTGTCAAACAAATGGCCGCAGACCTCGGATGCTCCATTCCTGATTTGATCCGGGACAAAAAACTACGGGATCAAATTCGTCTGGAAAAATATGTCGGACCAGCCATTGGCTTGCCAACGCTTAAAGACATCCTGCAAGAGCTAAACAAACCCGGACTAGACCCTCGGGGGAAAGCTAAAAGTTTTGAATTTTCGGAAGGCGTTTATACCATGGAAGATTTACGCCCGGGTATGATCCTGAACGGCATCGTAACAAACATTACCAATTTTGGCGCGTTTGTAGATATTGGTGTCAAACAGGACGGGCTGGTGCATGTTTCTCAAATGGCTGATCGCTTTGTAAAAAATCCGGTAGATGTTGTCTCGCTCCAACAAGAAGTGAAAGTGCGTGTAGTAGAAGTAGATCTTCCCCGGAAGCGCATTACACTAAGCATGAAGAGCCAATAATCACAACACTAAAAACCGCTGCCGTGTCATCAAGATTAGAAAAATTACAGGCATTCCTGCAGGAAAACCCGACAGACGCGTTTCTCATATTTGCGCTCGCAAAGGAGTTTGAGAAAACGGGCGACCAATCCCGGGCAGCAGCACAGTATGAAAAGCTGGTCCGGGAAATACCTGATTACGTGGGAACCTATTACCATTTCGGAAAATTACTGGAAAGTATGGGGCAGGCGGAGCAGGCCATTCAAATGTACCAGGCCGGAATGGAGATAGCTAAAACACAGGGCGACCAACACGCATTTTCTGAATTAGCCGGTGCAAAACTCGGACTGACAGACGATTAAGGACAATTCCCAAAAAATGCTTAATTTTCATGCGTAATATTCTATGCCTGAGGTGGTGTATAGCTCCCCGGGAAATATATTTGACTGCATTCGAATCCTCAATGAACCGAGCGGCATGAAACTTAAACACTACGCTTTAATTTTTCTACTATTTCAAGTTTTGCTTCCAGCTGAACTGGAAGCCCAAAACAGCCTGGACATTCCGGAAGTCAGTTATGACCAGGGAAAGATCATTGGCAGCCTGCCCTACGGGCGCCAATTTTATATTATTGGAAGTAGCAAACTTCCAAATAATGGCAGAGCAGACGCCGTAAAGGTGAAAATCTGGAGCACCGGGAGAACAGTCTTTAACCGCAAAAAAAAGCTCCAACAGCTCACAGGTGACAAGATTGCTTCCATTCTTGCCGGCCCACCCCTTGATTCGGCAGTATGGTATGCCGACCGTACAGAAGATGTAAACACCTATCGGCTTTACATGGATAAAGCCCTGCAATTTTCCAGTGAGTACATGATGGAGTTTACCTTTTCCGAAAGGGTGAATTTTAAATTATCCGAAGAGGAGAAAACCCTGGTCATGGGTAATATTCAAAATAGAGTATTAGCTGTCGGAAAAAGCAAAGGAGGCATTGGAGTATCAGAAATCCAATCCATTATCAATGAAGAGGTAACAACCTATTTGGCCAGCCAGGATCAATATGCCTCCCTTTTTGATGGCGGAACAACAACGACCAGCAATTATGGAAACCTCCCGATTAGTCCGCTTACCTTACAAAACTTAAGCCAGGCTATTGGACGCTACGTTTCACAGGAACAATTAATCACCTTGCTTGGGCCCCAGGTAGAACAGGCAAAAGATGAGTTGGCCAATATGCCAGCAGATTCTCCGGACAGAGCCGATCTGGAGATGGAAATTCAATCGATTGAAAAACAGTTGAATAATGCTATAGGAGGGTCTAAGGATGCTCAGGAACAATTACCTGAACTCCTTCTGATTATTCGAAGTAAACTGATAGAAACCTACTCCAGTTATGTGATTACTTCGCCGGAAGAAATCTCTGTCACTGAGCTTAATGCCATTAAAATAGGAACCGCATTTGGTGGCGGGATGGTCGGTTTTAATACCTTCCAGGACAACAAAGACCTGGATGTATTTGGATACACCGCCCTGAAATTTTATCTGCTTCCGGTAGATAAGCGGATCGCTCAGCCCTATCTCGCCGGCCCTTATTTTATTAACAAACTATCCATTCTTGTCGGTGTGTCCGTGAGCGGAGATCTCAACTATCACGGACAAATACTGGATAAGGCCGTAGGTTTTTATCCGATTATCGGACTGAGTTATGATGTAAACAGGTATCTGTCGATAGATTTAGGAACGACACTTTTTAAACAACCATCTATTAGCCCATTGACCAATGATTCTGATATCCGGATAGGCCCTGTTATTGGGATTAATTTTGATGGTGACCTGTTTAATCGCTTTAATGCTTTATTTAGTGGTAGTGATTATAAAGTCAATCCGGGCAATTAATCCTTCCAAAAAAAACGAAAATTTATGTCAAAGCCTATTATAAAATTCCTGCAGGAACCACCTATTGAGATAAACTGCCAGGAAGAAACTGAAGTAAAGCTCTCGGTTGTTCCAAACGCCCCGG
The DNA here is from genome assembly GCA_020437105.1 of Saprospiraceae bacterium. Taxonomy (GTDB): domain Bacteria; phylum Bacteroidota; class Bacteroidia; order Chitinophagales; family Saprospiraceae; genus JAAEZH01. Next base: position 35,850 of record JAGQWR010000134.1, on the reverse strand, counting down.
GTATATGTAAGGTGGTATTATCTACCCTCTTACAATCCTGTACCTTCGACAATGGCGAGGCTCAAATGACGGTAGAAGTGGAATGTGCGGAAGGAGAAACTTCTGTGGATTGCCAGATTTTGGTAAAAATGGTTTGCGCCGAACCGGATGAGTACTTCACGCTTTTGATGGCCAAGGCAATCAATGCGGAGGAGCAGACCTCCTATCAAAAGCCAATAGAAGCTATTATTAAATGTCAGCCTGTTGTTTAGACCCATAAACTCATGAAACGATATATCCTTCTTTTTGGCCTTGCTGCCAGTATAAATGCCTGTGATCTTCAAGATCCGGCAGTAGGTGTTGATGTAAGCCAGATCATTTCCCTGGAAGCCGAAAAACTAACCTTATTGGCAGACGGTCTGGATCGAGCCACACTCACTGCAACCCTGGGTACATTGGCAGATGCCAATCAGGAAATCACATTTTTCACCGAAGATGGAAAATTTGCTGAAGCAGATTCCGGTGACCCGAAAATGGTTACCCTGGTTGCTTCGGGTAAATCAGCTGAAGCCACTTTGATCAGTAGCACAACCGTTGCTGAAGAAGTGATCGTTAATGCCCGGGTCACCAACTTTGTTGCCCCGCTTAAGGTTACCTACGAGCGTGCATATCCACAGGATCTTACTGTTGTAGCCGACAAACAAACAGTAGGTACTGACCGGATTGATTTTGCCGAAGTTACTATACAGCTTTTCCGAAATTCCGGCTCCCCTTCTAATAATGCCCGCATTGATTTTGAGGTCATGATGCAGGATACAGCCACCGCAGAAGTCTTACCTTTTGCCTATACCGTTGGCAGCACAGCCATTGTACACGTAAAAAGTGGCAACGGTAAACCGGGAAATGTAACCTTAAAATGTATTACAGAGTCTGAAAACGGCGCAAATATTGAACGGGAGTTGGAGGTGACGTTTGAGGAATAATCGGTTTATACTACTGAAACAAACCTCCCCTCAAACACCCGCACTGCCGGGCCACATAACCAGATGTCTTCAAAAGTACCGGAGGCAGTATAGGTAAATCGCACCTCCAAATCAGCCCCTTTTGTGGAAATTGGCTGGGAATAGGTACCTGGCGTAGCCAGGCTCCTTACATGATGCACCAGCGCCGCTGCCGTTACTCCGGTGCCGCAGGCCAGAGTCTCCTCCTCTACCCCACGCTCAAACGTAGCAACAAATAGAAAATCATCCCAGGCCTGTACAAAGTTGACATTGGTGCCACCGGGTGCAAAACGAGCTGATTCCCGGATTTTTTTCCCTTCCGAATGAATATCTATTTCGGAGACTTTGTCAACAAACTTGACAAGGTGTGGCGAACCTGTATCCAGAAAAGTGTCATCCGGCCCAATTTCCAGCGTATCCACGTTTTGCATTTGCAGCTCCACCCAGCCATTGTCCTGGATCAGTGCCCGGTGCAAGCCATCTACTGCCAAAAACAGACACTCATTCTGAATAAGACCCAGTGCCTTCGCGAAAGCAGCAATACAGCGTCCGCCATTTCCGCACATACTGCCTTCTCGCCCATCAGCATTAAAGTAGGTCATCTCAAAATCATAGTCCGGATGATTCTTTAACAGGATGAGACCGTCTGCACCAATGCCGAATCGGCGGTTGCACATACGCACGACCCGGGCACTGTCGGAAACATCCAGATAGGATTTTTGACGGCAGTCGATCATAATAAAATCATTGCCGGCACCCTGATATTTGGTAAATGGAATCTCCATAGGTTTATTCAATTTTCATTGAATCTACAGGACTGACGGTTTGCTCTTCCGCTGGCATTTCTGTGGGAAACATGGGCTTTCCGGTGGCATAGGATCTCCAAATCATCAAGCCTACAAAGAATAATATAACACCCAGACCAATGAAAGAGATCTTCCATCCCCAGATATTTCCAATATAGTCCCCGTCAAATGGATCGCGTCTTTCTTCTTGTGACAAACTGATAACTTTTAATTTACAACAATTCAACAGCCTCAGGCGTTGGATTTTAGCTTATTGATGAGTATTTTAATGCTTCTTTCCCAAATCCACCGGTATGAAGTACCCGTGAACATGGCAAATGTAAAATTATGAAAAATACACTGGTGGTTGTGCTTTCCTCCCTACTTAGTGCTGTTCTGGCGATTGCCGCCTATAAGTACTTTGAGGAGCCGGTTACGGTTATTATTCGGGAGGGGACAAATGTTTCTCCTACCTATGCTGCAATTGATGAAAACCATACCGACCCTGAATGGAACAGGGCTCTCGGGTCTTATCCGTCGGCAGCGCCTACCGATTTCACGGAAGCAGCAGGACGTGTAACCCAAGCCGTGGTCAACATCAAATCACAGACTGCCAGTCGGCTGGACTTTTGGGGTAAAGCCGGTTCCTATGAGAGTTCTTCGGGTTCCGGTGTCATTATTTCCAATGATGGATTTATAGTGACCAATTATCATGTGGTAGAAGATTATGATTCCTTTGAAGTCACCCTCGCCGATAATCGGGAAATGCAGGCACAATTAATCGGAACCGATCCAACCACCGATCTGGCCTTATTAAAAATTGAAGCGCAGAATCTTCCCCATCTTACTTTTGGCAATTCCGATTCCCTGCTTGTTGGCGAATGGGTGCTTGCTGTTGGCAATCCGTTTAATCTGGCTTCTACAGTTACAGCGGGCATTGTTAGTGCCAAGGGAAGAAACATTGACATCTTGGAAGGCGCCTATAAAATTGAATCTTTTATCCAGACAGATGCTGTTGTAAATCCAGGTAATAGTGGCGGAGCATTAGTCAATACAAGAGGTGATCTGGTTGGAATTAACACGGCAATAATCACCCGGTCTGGCCAATACGAAGGCTATTCATTCGCCGTCCCGGCAGCCCTGGTAGAAAAGGTAATACGGGATTTGAGAGAATTTGGCATTGTACAACGGGGTATTCTGGGGGTTGGCATCGATGAGCTTACGCCAAGACATGCAGAAAATCTGGGACTGGAATCGCTGGAAGGTGTATATATTACCCGGGTAAGTCCGGAAAGTGGAGCAGATGAAGCTGGTTTGCAACGAGGCGATGTGGTTATTGGGATCAATGGTATTCCGACCAGGAGTGTACCGGAATTGCAAGAAATTGTCGCCCGATTCCGGCCTGGCGACATATTGAATGTTTCCTACCTGCGGGAAGGTCGAAATGGCTCCACCGATGTAGTATTAAAAAATCAATACAACGACACAGAGCTTGCAGTAAAACAAGTCGGGGAAACTCTTCTTCGGGATCTTGGATTTGAATTGCGTAACCTGAATCGGGAAGAAATCCGGAAGGTCGGGCAAATCGGTGTTTATGTGGCCAGTATATATCGTGGTAGTAAAATTTATCAGACCCGCATGGATATTGGCTATGTGATAACCCATGTAAACGATAAAAGAGTCTATTCGGTGGAAGATGTGATCAACATCATTGAATCGGCAGATGGCGAGGTTATTTTCACCGGATTCTATGAAGGAATGGACGAAAAAGAAAACTACTACTATCAGTTTATGAAATAATCTGGATTCAAAATCCCTAAAAGACCCGACCGAAGCCATTCGGCCGGGCCTTTTTTGTTACTTTTGGTACCTTCTAAATTAGACCAATGGCAAAGATCAACCTCGAACATAATATCAACGAAGACGCAAATAAACTGCTGGTCTCCCAGCTGAAATATAAGCTGGAAAAGGTTTTTCTGGGTGGTGGAAAAAAATCTTTGGAAAAATTAAAGGCCAAAGGAAAAATGAGTGCCCGGGAGCGTGTTGACGCATTAATTGACCCAGATTCCTATTTCTTTGAAATTGGAGCCTTTGCAGGAGAAGGCATGTATAAAGAGCATGGCGGCTGCCCGGCGGGAGGCGTCGTTGTTGGTATTGGATATGTTTGTAACAGGCAATGTGTGATCGTTGCCAATGACCCCACCGTCAAGGCTGGTGCCTGGTTTCCAATAACCGGAAAGAAAAACCTGCGTGCACAGGAAATCGCTATGGAAAATCGCCTGCCTATCATTTATTTGGTTGACAGTGCGGGAGTTTACCTGCCGATGCAAGATGAGATTTTCCCGGACAAGGAGCACTTCGGACGCATTTTCCGGAATAATGCGATCATGTCAAGTATGGGTATTCCTCAAATTGCGGCGATCATGGGGAGCTGCGTGGCAGGCGGCGCTTATCTTCCGATCATGTCGGATGAAGCGCTCATCGTTGATGGCACGGGTTCTATTTTCCTGGCTGGCCCCTATTTGGTGAAAGCAGCGATTGGGGAAGAGGTGGATGCAGAAACACTTGGAGGAGCTACCACCCAGTCTGAGATATCCGGCGTTACCGATTATAAGATGAAGGATGATGCAGAGTGTCTGCAAACCATCCGTGATTTAGTAGATAAATTTGGGACTTTCCCCAAAGCCGGATTTAGCCGGGAAAAACCTCTCCCGCCAACTGAAAACCCGGAAGAAATTTACCAGCTGTTTCCGGAAAGTCGTACCAAACCGTATAAAACCATTGAGATTCTCAAGCGTCTGGTTGATGAAAGTAAGCTTACTGAATATAAGGCGGGTTATGGTCAAACCATTATTTGCGCTTATGCGCGAATTGACGGTTGGGCAGTAGGAATTGTCGCAAACAACAGAGAAGTTGTCCGGAGCAAAAGTGGCGAAATGCAATTTGGAGGGGTCATTTATTCCGATTCGGCAGATAAAGCAGCTAGATTCATCATGAATTGCAACCAAAAGCGTGTTCCACTCGTTTTCTTTCATGATGTAACCGGGTTTATGGTCGGAAAGCGATCTGAGCATGGAGGCATTATTAAGGATGGCGCAAAAATGGTGAACGCAGTAGCCAATTCTACTGTTCCCAAGTTTTCGGTAGTGATGGGTAATTCTTATGGCGCCGGAAACTACGCGATGTGTGGAAAGGCTTATGATCCCAGATTAATCATTGGATGGCCTACTGCTAAAATTGCGGTTATGGGAGGAGAACAGGCTGCCAAAGTACTCTTGCAACTTCAGATCCATTCCATGAAACATCAGGGAACGGAACCAAGCGAAGAAGAACAGCAAAAATTGCTGGATAAGATTAAGGATCGCTACGATGCACAAACCACACCTTATTATGCCGCCAGCCGCCTGTGGTTGGATGCCATCATTGATCCACTGGAAACCAGACGTTTCCTTTCGTTGGGGATTGAAGCGGCAAACAACCGGGAGCCCGAAAAATTTAATGTAGGCGTATTTCAAGTTTGATGAATACAGATACACAACAGAACAAAGCCAAAACCTGGCTAAAACGTGTCGGCCTGGCCGGATTCCTTTTTTTCCTGTTTAAAGGACTGGCGTGGGTGGCAGTTTTCATCTGGGCCGGCAAATGTGCGGTAAGTTAAAAATTTAGGCTATGGGTGTCCGATGGGTAATCGTTGTCTTTTTTGTGATAGGCTGCTCGACGCTACACGCGCAGATAGGGCTAAAATATTCCCCGGAACTTTCTGAAAACCTGATCACAGGGCCACTCGCCTCTTCCAGCTTTGTTTCCGAACCTGTCCTCTCCTTCGGACAGGATATCCAGACGACTCTGCCCGCTACTGCCCCACAAGCCTTTTTTTGTAGATTAGAATGGCAACTGGAGAAAAGCATCCAGGTACCTGTTAAATTCCGACTGGGTGATGTGCAATACGTCGATCAGTTGGAGGGAAAACGCAGGACTTATTAAGACAGGTCAAATAAATTCTGTACACCTGGTGTACGGCCTACCTGAAACCCTTCGGCAAAATCAAAATTTGCCGGGCGGCCCATTGTCGCGGATTTTGACTTCAGAAAATTCATAAAGCCGGCACTGGAGATGGGGGTCTCCGGCTCATCTGCATATTCTGCTGCATCAGATTGAAAAAACTGAGAACGGAAAGTCTGCACCAATTCAATCTTCTTGTCAATGTATTCGGTGATATCAACTACAAAATCCGGTTCCAGGTTTTTATCCTGGATATAGTGATAGACAGCACTCGGACGCCAATGTGTTTGGACCTTTCCTGCATTGTCTGCGGTCTCAATACGTAACAGGCCTGCATAAAAACAGGCATCAGAAACCAGTTTGGCTGCACGCCCGTGATCCGGATGTCGGTCACTTAATGAATTGGCCAAAACAATTTCCGGCTGGTGTTGGCGGATTGCCTGGATGACCTTCAACAAAGTTGCCTGGTCGTAGGTAAAAAAACCATCCGCCAGGCGGAGGTTTTCGCGAAAGCTAGCCCCCATCAATTTGGCAGAGGTAGCTGCCTCCTGATCCCGTAAATCTGCCGATCCACGGCTCCCTAATTCGCCTCGGGTAAGATCGATCAGACCAACTTTTTTACCCATGTCTATGTGTCGAAGAAGGGTACCGCTACAACTTAATTCAACGTCGTCGGGGTGTGCCCCGAATGCCAGGATATCTACTTTCATGGGTTAGGTTCTGAGAGGTTACAAGCTATTTTACTCACTTAACAGTTTCTCTATCGCCTTTTTTACGCGGGAGGATTCCGGTTTCGTAATAGGCAAAAAGTATGTTATAATTTTTCCATTGCGGTCAATAAGGTATTTGGTGAAATTCCATTTTGGTTCCATACCTGCGCCGCCAGTCCGCTTAGATTTTGACAAGGTCTTAAACAAGGGGTGGGCCTTCGATCCTTTGACGTGTATTTTCCCGTAAACCGGGAAGCTGGAGCCATAAACAGTAGAACAAAATTCCTGGATCGCCTCCCCTTCCAGCGGTTCCTGTCCGGCAAAATCATTGGACGGGAAAGCCAGTATCTCAAATCCACGGTCTTTAAATTCCTGCCGGATGGATTCCAAACCGTCAAGTTGGGGAGTTAATCCACACCTGGAGGCGGTGTTGACAACCAATAAAACCTTTCCTTTGTGCTCTTCCAAGGTCGTTTCACTTCCTTTTAGTGTGGGGACAGCTACCTGATAAATACTATCTTCCATTATCTGATTTGAATTATACGTACTTGCCGACTAATTTCGGATTAAAAACCACGATAGCAAAAGAAAGTTCAGCCAAGGATAAAAATAGTTCGCGAAGCGAAGGTTATGTTCGCTTCGCGAAGGTTTGAAGCGTTTAAAACGTTTGAAGCGTTAATTCCGGTGATTCGTCATAGACGAATGTATCAACTATAAACTATAAACTCTAAACTGGGCGCAGCCCCCTAGACCTTCAGTAAAAATTTAGAATTAACCAAAGAAGTATTACTTTTATAAAAAGAAGTATTAATTTAGTCGGAATGATAATTTAAAGACCAAAGCTTATGGCCATTGCCATCCAAATAAAACTAAGCGAAAAGTTATTCCTGAGAGACCCGCAGGATACAGATCTCGGACGACGAATTATTAAGCATAGCATTGAGATGATTGATGAGATCGGTGTGGAGGCGTTTACATTTAAGAAACTGGCGGGGTGCATCAAATCTACAGAAGCGTCCATCTATCGCTATTTCGAAAACAAACACCTCTTGCTCATTTATTTGGTTTCGTGGTATTGGGAATGGGTGAATTTCCAGATACAATTTGGTACGGCCAATATGTCAGATCCTTTGGAAAAATTGCGCATCGCTATTCATACCCTGATAGAATCAAGCCGGGAAAACCCTGCTGTGGAATATGTTAATGAAAACATCCTGCACCGCATTGTGATTTCAGAGGGTACCAAAGCCTATCATACCAAATTTATCGACCAGGAAAACCAGGAAGGGTTCTTCCTGAATTATAAAAGTCTGGCAAAACGCATTGCAGATATCATATTGGAAGTTAAGAGCGATTTCCCCTACCCGATTGCCATAGCTACCAGCCTGATCGAAATGGCAAATGACCATATTTATTTTGCCGCCCATTTGCCAAAGCTGACAGATATTCGGATAGTAAATAATGACCTTTCCGAGGCCAAACAATTATTAGAATATTTTGCTTTTAAGTTGCTCGATGAAGCTCCAAATGAAAAGGCGATTTAGCGTTCATCCGGCACCTGTGGGGTAATTGCCAGCTGTACGGCCAAATGCTGCAAGCTCTGACTGGTTCGCAGCTCCTTTCCAATCAAATCATCGAGACTAATGGAATTGAGCAGGGAATCCATACTTGCCTGCATGATTTGCCAAAGTGATCGAACGGAACAGTCGAGTGAGTTGGTACAAATTTTTCCCTGTCCTGAATGGGATTTACAAAAACTGGAATCAAATAAGGTACCTCCAAGGGCATTCAATATTTCAGATACTTTTATTTCTCCGGGAGGTTTGGCCAGGATATAACCACCTTTCCGTCCTTTCGTACTTTCAATAAGATTGGCCATCCGCAAAATGCGGGTAATCTTAGCGACGTAAGGTTGGGAAAGGCCTTCCAATTCAGACAACTGAACGATCGTCATGCCTTCCTGATCTTCTGCGCGGGCAATCCGTAGGAGAATCCGCAATCCATACTCGTCTTGTGCTGAAATCTTCATAGTTAAAACATATCTAAGGCCAGTTTCGCTTCATCGCTCATCCGCTCTTTGCTCCAGGGTGGATCCCAGACCAGGCGCAAATCAACATCTGTAACGCCCGCTAATCCAATTACTTTTTCTTGCACTTCCATAGGAAGCGACTCGGCTACCGGACAGGCAGGAGAGGTCAGTGTCATCAACAGAATGACGGAACCATCTTCTTTCACATCAATATCATAAATCAAACCCAACTCCCAGATATCAACCGGAATTTCCGGATCATAAATCGTTTGGATTTGCTCAATGATCTGTTCTTTTATTTTACCTGTATCAATAGCCATTTATCATGATTTAACCTGCTGCAAAGCAAGTCCATAGATTTTCATTTGTTTGACCATACTCAGGAGTCCGTTAGAGCGCGTTGGCGAAAGATGTTCCCGAAGGCCAATTTGGTCAATAAAATAAAGATCTGCTTCTGCTATATCCTTGGGGGATTGACCGGATAACACCCGGATGAGTAAGGCTATAATCCCCTTGGTTATTATGGCATCACTATCAGCTGTAAACTGCACCTCGTCTCCCTTCAATTCGGCCTGAAGCCAAACCTGGCTTTGGCAGCCTTTAATCAAATGGTCTTCATCTTTATACTGCACATCAATTATAGGCAGATTCTTTCCCAGGTCAATGATATACTCATACTTCTCCATCCAATCCCCGAAAAAGGAAAATTCACTGATGATCTCTTCTTGTATATCCTGTACACTCATATCTACCGTAACATATTTCCGGCCCGAATAACACCTGCGGCCAATTGATCCAGATCCTCCGTACTATTATATAATGCCAGCGACGCCCGAACGGTACCCGGTATCCCAAATCGCGCCATAAGCGGCTGGGTACAGTGGTGACCGGTTCGAACAGCAATTCCCATTTTATCCAGCAAAGTGCCTAGGTCAAACGGATGTACTCCGTCTAACAAAAAGGAAATAACACTGGCCTTTTGTTTTGCCGCTCCATAAAACCGAATTCCATCGATGCCGGATAGTTGATCTAATCCGTATTGTAGGAGTTCATGCTCGCGCGCCTGAATATTATCCAGGCCAATTTTTTCCATGTAATTAATGGCAGCTTCCAGTCCGATAGCTCCCGAAATATCCGGAGTACCCGCTTCAAATTTGAAGGGCAGCTCATTATATGTTGTCTTTTCGAACGTAACAGTTTTGATCATCTCCCCACCTCCCTGATAAGGAGGCATCTGTTCCAACCATTTTTCCTTGCCATATAAAATACCAAAGCCCGTCGGACCGAGCATTTTATGCGCTGAAAAGACATAAAAATCAGCGTCAAGCGCCTGAACGTCCACCCGCATATGGGGCACGGCCTGAGCACCATCGATCAATACCGGGATCGCTCTGGCATGTGCCAGCCGGATCATTTCTTCTACCGGATTAACAGTACCCAGTGCATTGGAAACATGTACAGCCGCTACCAGTGCCGTCCTATCCGACAGCATATTTTCAAACACATCAATCTCAATCTCTCCCGAATCGGTAACCGGAACCACCTTAAGAACAGCTCCGGTTTGTTCGCAGGCTAGTTGCCAGGGAACGATATTCGAGTGGTGTTCCATGCCGGTGATCAAAATTTCAGCACCGGGTTTGAAAAACTTTCTGCCAAAGGAAGATGCAACCAGATTAATTCCCTCTGAGGTGCCCCGAACAAAAATTACCTCCCGCTCAGAACCTGCATTAATAAAACGAGCTGCTGCTCGTCGGCCGCTTTCAAAGGCATCTGTGGCTTCCTGGCTCAATTTATATACACCCCGATGCACATTGGCATTCAGGTGGGTATAATAATGCTGGAGGGCATCCAGTACCTGCCGGGGTTTCTGGCTGGAAGCTGCACTATCTAAAAAGACCAGCGGCTTCCCATTCATTTCCCGCTGCAAAAGCGGAAAATCAGCACGAATTCGATCAAAATCGATTTTCCCTGATATGATAGATGGGTTTAACAATCGCTTGTAATTTATTATGCGCTGGCTTTTTCAAATTTGGCAATCAACAGGTCAGATGCATATTCATGCAGGTATTCTACCTCAATATTATCCAGGACTTCCTGTAAAAAGGCAAGCTGGAGTAAGCGCCGGGCTTCCGCATCCGGGATACCCCGACTTTTCAGGTAAAAGACCGAATTTTCGTCTAACTGACCGATGGTTGCACCGTGGCTGCAACGTACATCATCCGCAAAAATCTCCAGTTGGGGCTTGGTATCCATAACAGCAGTTGGCGAAAGCACCAGATTACTGTTTTGCTGATAAGCATTTGTTTTCTGGGCATCCTGCCGAACAATCACTTTTCCGTTAAATACCCCGTGGGCCCGGTCTGTCAATATGCCTTTATATAATTCGTTGCTTTGGCAATGCGGAAACGCATGATCAATGAATGTTTGGGTATCGAGATGCTGCCGATCAATCCCCAGAAAGGCTCCATATAAATTGGAGGTAATCCCGGAATCCAGCATAATGGTTACCACATTATTTCGCACCAATGCGCCTCCCAGTTCCAGGTTATAATTTGAAAACGTACTATCCCGATGGATGTAGGCCTTGGTATTATTGACCTGAAAAGCAGCCGGGCTTTCCAGCTGAAATTTGTAGTGTTCGAAATGACTATTCGCACCGACTTCAAACCTGTTTAGGATATTTGTCAGATAGGTACCTCCAAAACCCTGGAAGGTTTCCGTTATCCGCATTTCAGCATTACTTTCGATAATACCCACCAACTGCGGACTAATAAGCAAGGGGGCACCGGTAGATTCATTAGAATGTACGAAATGAATATCCGACGAAAGTCGAACACCTTTTTTTAATCGCAGGTAAATTCCCTGTCTGGCAAATGCCCCATTGAGCGGGATAAATGCATTTTCAGGCGTAACAATTTCCTGTTCTAAAAACTTGATAACCCGATCCCGTTCGGTTTCCATTTCCAGCGCTTCCTCAATCGAACAGATTAAAAGACCTTCCGGCAGCGTATCCAAATCCGAGTTGGCACGGTCGAGTATGCCATTTTGAAAATGGATAGTAATACCTGTACCCGGTGCCTGGGCGCGCGGAGCTGTTTGACTTCCTGATGGGAGCACCCATTCAGGAGCAAGCAAGGGAGCGACACTGGTATATTTCCAATCTTCTGAACGTCGATTCGGGAAGTCCGTTTTTTCGAGGACTTCCATGGACCGAGATCGAATAGACCGGGTGGCATCCGTTGAATGGCCGTTCAGGCTTTGTTCGGTTTGGGCAAACAAAGTGGAAAAGCGTGTCAATTGATCCGTATTATTTCTTTGCAGCGTTTCTGCCATTTTCTTTTCTTTCTTTCACAGAATGTTCAAGGAACCAGGTTTTACGCTTTTTCGCGTACCCAATCATAGCCCCTTTCTTCCAATTCAAAGGCGAGGCTTTTATCGCCAGAGCGCACAATCCGGCCCTGGCTCAAAACGTGTACAAAATCGGGAACGATATAATCCAGCAACCGTTGGTAGTGCGTGACAACGATGAAGCTTCGTTCAGGGCTTCTTAGTTTGTTGACTGCATCGGCCACAATCTTGAGCGCATCGATATCCAGTCCGCTGTCAGTCTCATCCAAAATACCGAGACTTGGCTCAAGGAGGGACATTTGAAGCATTTCATTACGCTTCTTTTCGCCTCCTGAAAATCCTTCATTGAGGGAACGCTGGAGGAACTTTGGATCGATTTCCAGTTCTGCTGCCTTTTGGCGAAGGAGCTTAAGCATATCAACCGGCTTGAGTTCTTCCAATCCGCGTCCTTTACGAACTGCGTTTACGGAGCTCTTCAGGAAGGTAGCGGTACTAACACCAGGAATTTCCACCGGATATTGAAACGCTAAAAACAATCCGGCGTGCGCCCGCTTGTCCACATCCATCTCCAGGAGGTCCTGGCCATTATACAGAATACTACCGCTTGTAACTTCATATTCTTCTCTCCCGGCCAATACACTGGCGAGGGTGCTTTTTCCAGAGCCATTTGGCCCCATAATAGCGTGCACTTCTCCCGGATTTACCTGAAGATTTATGCCCCGTAGGATTTCTTTATCTTCAATGGATACGTGCAGATCTTTTATTTCGAGCATGATTATATTGATAATTAGAATTCCGGATAAACTGGATTAACCAACGCTTCCTTCAAGGCTGATTTCCAATAATTTTTGTGCCTCTACAGCAAACTCCATTGGGAGTTCATTGAAGACTTCTTTGCAATATCCATTGACAATCATGTTAATGGCATCATCTTCTCGCAGTCCACGCTGCTGCAGGTAAAACAGCTGGTCTTCTCCGATCTTGGAGGTTGTAGCTTCGTGTTCGACACGTGCAGTTGGGTTTTCAACTTCGAGATACGGAAAAGTATGTGCACCGCATTTATCCCCCATCAGGAGCGAATCACACTGGGAGAAGTTATGCGCATTCTGGGCTTTCCGTGCTACTTTAACCTGGCCTCTGTAAGAATTCTGGCTTTGTCCGGCGGAAATACCTTTGGAAATAATCACAGAGCGTGTATTATTTCCGAGGTGGATCATTTTTGTACCTGTATCAGCTTGTTGGAAGTTATTTGTCACAGCCACGCTGTAAAATTCTCCGACAGAGTGATCCCCTTTCAAAATACAGGATGGGTATTTCCAGGTAATGGCCGAACCGGTTTCAACCTGTGCCCAGGAAATTTTCGAATAATCTCCATCGCAGAGACCACGTTTGGTTACAAAATTGTAAATCCCTCCTTTGCCTTCTTTATTCCCCGGGTACCAGTTTTGCACCGTTGAATATTTTATAGTGGCTTTTTCTTTGGATATCAATTCAACTACAGCGGCATGCAATTGATTTTCGTCACGCATGGGAGCGGTACACCCTTCCAGGTAACTCACGAAGCTCCCTTCATCGGCAATGATCAGTGTCCGTTCGAATTGGCCTGTATTAGCGGCATTAATCCGAAAATAAGTGGATAATTCCATCGGGCAACGTACACCTTTCGGGATATAAACAAAGGAACCATCACTAAAGACAGCGGAATTGAGTGCAGCAAAATAATTATCAGCTGGTGGTACAACTGAGCCCAAATATTCCCGAACGAGATCCGGGTGTTCCTTTACTGCCTCACTAAAGGAGCAGAAAATAATACCGAGTTCTGAAAGTTGTTTGGTAAAAGTTGTTTTAACAGATACACTATCGATCACTGCGTCAACTGCTACTCCTGCCAGAATTTTTTGTTCGCCAAGTGGTATGCCCAGGCGATTAAAGGTGCGGAGTAACTCCGGATCCACCTCGTCCAGACTTTCGTATTGTGGTTTTTTCTTAGGTGCGGCAAAGTAAATAATATCCTGGTAGTCAATCGCCGGATATTTTACGTTTGGCCAGTGTGGTTCTGTCATTTCCAACCAGCGGCGGTAAGCACTTAATCGCCATTCTGTAAGCCATTCGGGTTCTTCCTTTTTTGCAGAAATTGCCCGAACTACCTCTTCACTTAACCCTTTCGCGAAAGACTCTGTATCGATATTTGAGGTAAAACCGTATTTATACTCACTGCTGGTATGGTTTTCCAGCGTTTGCATTGAATTGCTCATGCAGATTTTTTCTATTTAGAATGGGTCAAAAGTACACACTTTGAATATGTAATACAAAAAAGTATAAACAAGGTTCAAAAAAGATTCAAAATCTGCAAAAAAAAGACGGCCACCACCCGGTTAGGATGATGGCCGTCTTGCCTTAAATTTGGCAATATTAGCGGTTGCCTTCTTTGCGCTCTTTAGATTTCTCTTTGTCTTTCCGACCAGGAGCTTCTCCGCTGCGATCGCCTTTGGCCTCTTCTTTGGTACGAGCACCTGGTGCCTCATCACTGCGGCCTTCTTTAGCTTCTCCGCTGCGCTCACCACTTTGGGCTTCTTTGGTACGACCTTCTTTGGCCTCACCTGTGCGCTCGCCGTTTGGCGCTTCTTTGGTGCGCTCACCACTTGGAGCATCCATGTTGCGCTCGCCGTTTGGTGCTTCTTTGGTGCGTCCTTCTTTTGGATCACCTGTACGCTCGCCATTTGGAGCTTCTTTGGTACGCCCCTCTTTAGCCTCACCTGTGCGCTCCTCGTTTAGTTCGCGGGTACGCTCTGCTTTAGCTGTTTGCTCTGCCCGTTCTTTATCGCCCTTAGCGCGTTCTTTATCGTCTTTCAGGCCTTCCCGACGAGCTTCTTTAGCTGGTTGAGTACGGGGTTGATCTGCTTGCTCTGTTGCTTCTCCTTCAGCCTGAGCTTCTGCAACAGTTGCCAGAGAAACAAGACCAAATACCAACATCATTGGAAAAATGAATTTGAATTTCATGTCTTTAACTTTTTGAATTTGTTATTAATATCTTCGGTTTTCACCGAAATTATTCACCATATACTGCGGCGCTGGCTTCGCTCATGCGCTCATAAAAAACAATTACACCCGGGTTTTCCGGATCTTCGACTTTCTGAACAAAAGAGGTAAACAAAACGCCATTTGCAGCTCCGTCCCACAAGCTTTCGCGGTTCAGGTATTTTGCATTAAAGTAATTTACCATGTCCATGTAATAGGTTGAAGCTGCATTTGCATCAGCCGCATAAATATCCAGTTCAATCTGATTCAAATTGTCTCCTGAATAAGAGTAAATTACATCTACAAATTCATAATCATTCAGGTCAAAAGAATACATCACACTCGTATCATTGCTTTCTACTTCTTCACCAGTTTCTGTTGCTTTCAAAGCAGACCGATCCATAGTAAAGTCAACGCCGCGCACTACACCACCCGTTGGGTTGAATACGCCTTGTAATGAAGCAGGTGCGGCTACTACATTATTTGGAGGCACAGGAAGTGAAACAACTTCATTTGAAGGCGTTTCGGAATTACAGGCAATCATGCCCATGCTTACAGCAATCAAAAGGATCCAGGTTCTCATTGTGATTATACGTTTAATGAACTAAGAAATTTAATGGATTGGTTTTAGTTGGATGGAGTCACAACGTCAAATCCGATTCAATTCAATTTCGGCATTATGACGGTGCTACATACTAAAGGTCTCATCTCTGGCAGAATGTTCAGAAATATTTAACATTTAGTACAATTATAGGATGGTCCTGAAACCAAATCAACGTGGTTTGGGTATATTACTGAAGTTCGCGAATAAATCCATCCATAAAGTATTTCGCTTTCAGATTTTTCAGTTGCTCTTCGGCAGTTGGCCGGGTTGAAAAAGGCCCCATCAAAATAATGTATTTTTTCTGATCGCCACTTCCGGTAACCTGAAGATACAAGTACGCAATGCCCTTTTGTTTCCAGGAAAGGTATTGTCCTTCTGCATTCGATTTTATGGTGTAGGAAGCCAATTGTAAAAAGATACCCTTTTGTGCAGCGGGCAAATAAGTAACAGTTCCGGAAGAAGATCCACCGCTAAAATTGTATTCCTCCGGGATGCCTGACTTTGCACCGCCCTTAGCCGTTTGGCCAGCGGGAGGTTCGGCAGAATAACCAACAACTTCAACGACAACCGGGGCCTTCCCGGCAGAAATAAAATCCAGTTGAGCGGCAGCCGCTTTGGTTAAATCAACAATAATGTCCTTCCCAAATCCGCCCCGGTCATTCACCCGAACCGTCACACTTTTTCCTGTATCAGTACGAGTCACTTTCAGGACTGTTCCGAAAGGATGCTGGGCATGAGCACAGGTAAAAAACTGGTTTGAAAAAATCTCTCCGCTTGCGGTGGGCCTGCCTTCAAAGTAATCGGCATAAAATACTGCGTATCCCTGCTCGGTATAAGATTGGCTAAAAAGCGTTACACTTAGCAGCAAAAACAAGTTAATTATGATTACACGATTCATAGTATGTTATTTTAAGAGCCCCAATTCAGCCGAAAATCATTCTTTCCCGCTAAAAAAGTAGCCCAAGCCTATTCTAATTCCGCCAAAAAGATTTTGGGTCTTTTTATACTCCCCCTGGCTGTTATCATAACGCCAAGGTTCAGAATTTATGTCCTGAAAACCAAATCCGGCAATAACCTCGGCATTTAAGAATAGCTCCTCTGTAAAATAAGACCGTACCCCCAGACTTCCGGTTAATCCAATATCTAAGGACTCAAAAAGGGTTGAATAATCCTCCGGATTACCATCTGCCCCAAGCATCGTCTTAATCTCAGCAATATTTGGGTTTCTGTTTTGTGACATATGAAACTGAGCCATGCTTACGGCATCACCATCTAACGCCCAATCGATATTGGAGTTTAATAAAATGCCAAAATAAGGGCCTACTGCCAAACTAAAACGTGTTCCTATTCTTCCGGATGATACATCTGAACTGACCAGGCGGTAAAGAACCGGAATGTGTAAATAATCTAATTTGACACTTTTTTCATGCAATACTTCTTTAAAGGTATTCGCATAATCGACTCCCTGCGCACTATAATAGATGCCGACCTGCACATGATGGACGAGCCCGAAACCGTAACCGATGCCCAGTCCCCCCTGGTAACCGCTTCGATAGGCATAGTCCATTTCAGAAAAGCCGTAGTTGTCCTGATTAAGCGCGATGGGTGCTAAATAGGTGCCATCTAACTCCAGAAAAAGTTGCCCCTGCACATTTGCTGCAGTCAGCATTAATAAGAAAGTCAAAAAAGAGTAAATTCGTTTCATAATCTTTGTTTGGTAAAATTTCATCTTTTACATTCCTGCCAGATTATCGCAGGAAATCACACCCTAAATATAACCATGTTGGCTGAAACAATCACGTTTTTTTCAGGTCTCCCAATTTGGGCCCGGCAGACAAGGAGACAATGCCTGCCTCCCAAAGTGCACCAAACTTAGTTTCTATTCCTTTATAATTTATCCTTTAGAAAAGTGAAACTTATAAACTTCCATTTTCAATTTAAACAATGAACACTACCAAGTTATTTATTACCCGGAAATTAAAACGCCACCAATTTCTATTGGATTACTCTTCCTATTGTTTACTATGTTTCACAATGCTTTTTCCGACAATATTTCAAGCTCAAAATTTTGAATCAGAAATCACCGGAATTGCCCAATCAAATCAATTAGTCGGGGTATCTGTTCTTTTTTATTGTGATAATGAAATCCGGGAAGCCGTTTATTATGGCAAAGCCAACTTAAATAATTATCAGGATATAAGTTCAAACACCAAATACCGAATCGCATCAATTTCGAAGGCAGTAACGGCCACTGCCCTAATGATCCTGTTTGACCAGAACACCTTTGAATTGGATGATCCGGTCTCTGATTTCCTGGGCACACCTTTGGTGCATCCGGGTTTCCCCGGTACGGATATTAGCTTTCGCATGCTGTTAAATCACACATCCGGCCTAAGAGACAGCGATGGGTATTTTGATTTTCTGGCTGACTCCTACAATAATGCAAATCCACCTACTGTAGCTCAGCTTATCACAACTGGCGGTCCTTATTATGACGCGGGTTTGTGGGGCAATCAGGAACCGGGGATTTACTTCAATTATTCTAATATTAATTTTGGAATAATTGCCACCTTAATTGAAAAAATAAGTGGCGAAAGATTTGACCTTTTTGTACAACATAATTTATTAAATCCCCTCGGAATTACAGGAAGTTTTAATGTGGAATTAATAGATAATATTTCTGATCTGGCTACTTTGTATCGAAATGGAAATCCACAAGTGGATAATTACAATGGTGTCCCTCCGGTATTGGCAGACTTATCACAATATGAAATCGGAAGTAACGGTTTTATTTTTTCACCACAGGGTGGCCTTAGGGTTTCTGCTGTCGAATTATCCTACTTGATGCAACTGCATTTACAGGATGGAAGTTTTAACGGCCAACAAATCCTGAAACCTGAAACCATAGAATTATTGCACAACCCCTCCTGGACATACACAGGTGGTAACGGAAATAATTATTACAATTTGTTTAACCAATGGGGGCTTGGTTTTCACCGAACCACCAACCAGTCACAGGGTGATATTCTTTTTGACAACTTCAATATGATCGGACACCCGGGGGAAGCCTATGGCTTAATCAGCGATTGGTACTTTGAAAAGGAAAATAATTTTGGGCTCGTCTTCCTGACAAACGGATACTATGGCAATAATAATTATCAGTTTGGAAATTATAGTGCCTACTACACAGTAGAGGAAGCCATTTTCACAGCAGTTAAAGATCATCTTTTAGACAATTGTTTAAGTGGCTATGTGCCTATTGAAGATACACCGGCAACTGCCATTCAGATATACCCGGAACCGGCAGCTTCTTTTTTATTTGTGGAAGGAAATTTAGAGAACTATGAGTGCCTTAAAATATATTCAATCGACGGGAAACTCGTTTTAAGTATGCCTTGGGGGCCATTTGACAGTAAAATTCAAATTCAGACACTTCAAAATGGACTTTATTTTATTCAAATGGAGGGAAAAGAGTCTGTTTTTATAAAAAAAGTCACTATAAACCATTAAATAATAGTAAATTAAAGATGTTTATTATTTACTTTTGCCCTCGATAACAGAAAGTATTTTATCAAACAAATGAACCCTTCGACTTTTGAAGGGTTAACTAGTTCAAACAATTGAATGGTAAGGCTGATTAATATTTTTTCGAACATATGATTGGTTTTGCCTTTATACATTTATTCCATAACAAACAGAGAGAGCGATGTCAAAAAAATTAACGAGTCAGGAGTACGATGCTCTTCTTACTCAGTACAAATCGAGTTTGCGGTTACTTGAATTTCAAGTTGCAAGCACGAAAGAGACTTTAAAAGATCTAGAAAAGCAAGCAAAGGTTCAAGCTAAACTAGAAAAAGAAAAAGCTGCGAAAGCTGCAAAACCTTCCCGTCGTGGCCGTCCGGCAAAAGCCAAAACAACTGCAACAGGTCGTCGTGGCCGTCCGGCAAAAGCCAAGACTGCAGCAACAGCTACTACTGCTGCTGCTACTGAAACTGCACCAGCCGCACCAAAACGTCGTGGCCGTCCGGCAAAAGCTAAAACAGCAAAAGCTGCAACTGCTACACCAGCCGCACCAAAACGTCGCGGTCGCCCGGCAAAAGCCAAAACCGCAACTACAGCTAGTGCTACGCCAGCCGCACCAAAACGTCGTGGCCGTCCGGCAAAAGCTAAAACAGCTACAGTTAAAACAGCTACAGCTGATACTGCTACACCTGCCGCGCCAAAACGTCGCGGTCGCCCGGCAAAAGCTAAAACAACAGCTACTGCTAAACCTGCAGCACCAAAACGTCGCGGTCGTCCGGCGAAAGCCAAAACAACTGCTGATGACGCCTCAAAAAAAAAGTAGTTCCGGTTATCAGTTAGGCGAATGGGATGAATTTATCATCCATAACATTAGCCTGCACCAACGGGCATTGATTAGTTCTGACCTATTTGATTTAGCTAAAAACAAGCTCATTTCTGATGGTCAGGAAAACGTAAGCGATTTTGATCTTCGAGGGAAATTAAATCGAAGCATCCGAAAGCTTGCAAATGATCATAGACGAATAATTAAAGCCAGCTATCCCGGAAAGGGATATGCTTACGCCCTGATTGAATGGGCTGATGAATCCGGAGCAATTGGCTCCGAATACCTGTAAAAAAAAACGCGTCCTCCCGGGGCGCGTTTTTTTATTACCTACATTATTCCCGGCATTTCAATTTCAGGTATTAGATTTGCATTAAAAATGCGGAATCTTTTAATACTCCTCCTATTTGGCTTTTTAGCCGCCTGCCAATCAGAAACTCCTACAACCTCAAACGTAGCTGATCCACAGCAGGAAGCACAACCCAATGTACCAGCAGAACCTTCTGTGGCCACTCCTACACAAAAAACCGGTGCCGGTAGAACCGTGCCGGTCAATGAAAATGATTTTATCGATTTAAAGCTCGCTGGCGGACAAATACCAAAAGGGGAGCGTATTTGTGTAGATGTTTATGCCAACCGATTCAAGGATGTGATGTCTATGCAATACACAATTCAATGGGACCCCAAAGTTTTGGAATTAAATGCGGTAGGTAAATTTCAACTCAAAGATTTAACCGCGTCAAATTTTGGTGCCACAAAAGGCAGTGAAGGAATCCTGACTTTTTCCTGGTATGACAATGATATAAAAGGCGTCAGTGCGCCGGATGGTGTTTCTATTTACCAGATTTGTTACAATGCAATTGGCGCAATTGGCAGCAGCACCGAAATTAATTTCACCGAAAATCCGGTTCCTTTTGAGATCAGTAATAAGGCAGGTGAAATTATTCGCTTTGATCATAAAGGAGGCACCGTAAAGATTACCAGGTAATATTTCGCAGGCAGGAAACTGTTTTAAAACAACTTCTTATTGTTTAGGCCCTTGCAAAACGGGAAATTCAAAGGTTGGATTTATAAAATCCGAATAACTTTAGGAAGGGCATTACGATGTCCTAATGGTACTTAAACTCATTTTACACTTAATAAAATTTGCTCCTCCATGAAGAGAATTACCCTAACACTCCTCCTTCTTGGATTCGCAGGATGGTTTATTAATCCCCTGCAAGGCCAACACCAACCTATTACCGAACAGAAAGGAGCAGAGGTTTCTGAAGTTCGATTACTAGGTAAAACCAGCCCTTTGGCAGAAGCCAAAAAAGTCCCTATTTTAACCAATGATGAAAAAAAGAAAAAAGCTCAGAACTATTACTCCGATGAAATGCCCAACTTTCAGGGCAATATAGCCATGCCTGCCCCTTATGCAGATGTTGCACAGCCTAAACACGGCGATCCTGCCCGTCAAATAGGAGCGGATAAATTATTAACCATTGTAGAACCCGATTTGGTGCTCGAAGGAATGGATGAGAATGATTCTGGTGTATCTCCTCCTGACCCAAATGGTGATGTGAGCTCCGATCACTATATCCAAATCATCAATTCTGGTAGTGGCGGGATTATTTCTGTTTGGGATAAAAACACGGGCGAACTGCTTCTTGACGCTACCAGCCTGAACACTTTCTGGGAACCATTCGGGGTAACCGGTTTAGGTGACGGGGTGGTATTATTTGATCAGCAGGCAGATCGCTGGCTGGTCTCCGAACTCGGCACTTTTGGCACCAATGCGATGCTGGTTGCTATTTCTGAAACCAGTGATCCTTTTGGAAATTTTTTCGTATATGAATTTTCTGCGCCAAATCTTCCGGATTATCCTAAATATGGTATCTGGAACAACGCCTATATGATTACAACTAACGAGGGTTCTGAATCGGAAATTCCCGTTTATTTACTGGACCGCCAGGCAATGCTAAATGGAGCGCCTACTGCAGATATGCAACGGATACTGGCCATGACTAAATTCTCCGATACAACAGGTGCCTTCCAGGTTGCTACGGCAGCCGATTGGGATGGCAACACCCCTCCTCCAGCCAACAGTCCACAATATGTAGTGCGCATTTATGATGATGCCTGGGATGGCGGAGTGGATGCATTAGAGCTTTGGGAATTCCAGGTGGACTGGACCAATCCGGATAATACCACAGTAAACGGGCCACTGGTATTACCAACAGAAGCCTTTGACAGCGATTTGTGTGGCGGCAACATTTTCAATTGTATTGAACACTTTGGTTCAGGAGGTTTACTTTCTGCCCTCCAACAAGTGATCATGAACCGGGTTCAATACCGGAACTTTGGCGCTTATGAATCCATTTTGCTCAACCACAGTGTGGATGTGGATGGAAATAATCGCGCAGGAGTGCGTTGGTACGAACTACGCAAACAAGGCGGCGGTGATTGGGAAATATTCCAGCAAAGCACCTTCTCCCCAGACAATGACAGCCGGTTTATGGGCAGTCTGGCAATGGACGGAGCCGGAAATATATTAATGGGTTACTCTGTTACCTCTCCAAACAAAGAACTATCCCTGCGCTTTACAGGCCGGACAGCCGGCGACCCATTGGGGGAAATGACCATAGAAGAATTTGAATTCGCACCGGGAGAAGACCAATATTTTGGTTCCCGCTGGGGCGATTATGCCAATATGTGTATTGATCCGGATGATGATCGTACTTTCTGGTTTACGGGCGAATACATGAAAACAAATCTTTGGGGCACCAAGATTATGAATGCAGTTATTCGGCGGGATTCTAATGATATTGGTGCTTATGCCTTTATTAATCCGGTAAACTCCGGCTTCCTGACTGCCACAGAGGAGGTTCGGGTAGCTATCCGGAATTTTGGATATCTGCCGGCAGATGACTTTTCTATTTCCTACCAGTTTGAGAATGGGCCGGTCGTTACGGATTTTGTAACCGATACTATTATCCAACCAGACTCCCTATACATCCATACCTTTGGCCCGACGGTTGATATGTCTGCGATTGGAGATTACGAGTTTTCCATGTTCACATCCATGGATGTGGATACCAGCTATTTTAATGACACTCTGCGGATGGTAATTTCCAAACTTACCCGTTTTGATGCAGGCATTAGCAATATTCTTGGTTTAGACGCTCCCCTCTGTGAAACAGATTTTATCGCCGATGCGGTATTGACAAATTATGGTCAGGATAATTTAACGGCAGTTGACATTATATACAGTATCAATGGCGGACCGGAAACGACGATCAGCTGGACAGGGGATTTGCCTTTCGGCGAATCTGAAATTGTGTTGATAACATCGACAGAGCCCTTGTTGCCAAATAACACAATCACCTTATATACTCAAAACCCAAATGGTGTAGTAGATGAGGATATGAGCAATGATAGTTACTCCCGGGATTTTGGGTACATCGGTGGCGGTCTGGGACTTCGACTTGAATTGCTGACGGATAATTATCCGGCTGAAACAAGTTGGAAACTGTTTGATTCAAATGGGGATGAATTATTTTCCGGAGGTGGATACAACCAACCTCAAAATCTCTATATCGAAAACTGGTGTATAGCAGAAGGTTGTTACACTTTTGAAATTTACGATAGCTTTGGAGACGGCATTCAATTTGGAGGCATAGAGGGCGGATATCAAATCATCCGGGAAGCAGATGAAGTGGTACTTGCCGAAATCAATCAGGTCAATTTTGGAACGATTGAAATCAACCCTTTCTGTACAGATTTAAGCTGTCTGATTGAGGGTAACTATACTGTAACAAATGTAAATATGCCGGGTGGTAATGACGGAGCGATCCTGATGCAGGCCAGCAACGGATTGCCGCCATACGAATATAGTATCACCGGTGGAGTTACCTGGTCTTCAAATGGCCTGTTTGAAAATATCTCAGAAGGCACTTATGCGGTTGTAATCAGAGACGCCGTTGATTGTGAAACTGATACGATGATTACGGTGGAAGCCTGTAATTTAATCGTTAGCGCAACTACAATCAATGCTTCCAATAGCAATTCTGAAGATGGTACAATTACCGTTGCAACCACGAATGGTACAGCTCCATTTGAGTATAGTCTGGATGGTGTAAACTACCAGCCGGGAAATATTTTTGATAATCTGCCAGCGGGTGAATACACCGTATATATCACTGACGCAACTGGTTGTAGTCGGGAATTGTTTGTATTCATCGAAAGTACCGTGGCTACGGGAGCACATTTCTTTGGATATGAGTTGGAAATATTCCCCAACCCTACCCCAAATCTGCTGACGGTTAATCTCAAAGGCATGACCGGGCAATCAACAATGTGGGTGCAGATTCTGGACATCAGTGGCCGTCAGGTTAAAGTAGCCAGACTCGTTGCTTATAATGACATTCTAACCGGTGAAATCTCGTTGAAATCATTGGCCAATGGCACTTACTTCCTGCGTTTTGACCATCCGGAATTTAATCGAATGGTGAAAGTTCAGAAGCTGGATTAGGTAGCTGAATGTTTAATCCATTTAAAATTTGAGTCATCCCGAATTTCAGATTGCGCTGAAATTCGGGATGTTTAGTTTTAGCAGATAGCCATGTGCATCCTATAATTCCTTGTGTCACCCCGATGGGGTTTTGGTTTTGGTTTGGATTATTGTCTACAAAGATTTATCTCCTACGGAGATGGGGTTCGTGTATAGGAATCAACGTTTTGCTCCAGCGGAGCAATCTCTTTGTAGCATTTCAAATTGACAGCTTTTCTAAAGCTCCGTAGGAGCGGCACCTTTCCTTAGATAGTGGGCCCATAGAACAGTAAATCGGTACCGAATTGCTTCGATACCGATTTACCGTTTAAGAGCTGCCATCTCAAATTGCCTCTTTTTTTTATGTAGGCTCTAATTTCGGGATGACTCCTGTTATACTTAAGCTACTATCACAATTTGATCATCATCGTACTAATCTGGCTATTTTCCGAACGCAGGCTAAAGGCAAAATAGCCGGCAGGAAGCTTGCTCACATCAAAGGAACCGGATAACTCACCGGGAACCACCTCTTTTTCCTGACTTTGAACCAGAATACCCCGGGAATCCAGGATATCGAGCCAGAGTGTTCCGGATTGAGCAACATCCAATTGATAGAAAAACAGGTCAGTAGTGGGATTTGGTCCGATCACAATCCGTTCTACCAGGTCAAAGTCTGCAACAGCGTCAATGATAATGGTGATGGTATTGGACGTTGTCTCACAACCATTTTCATCCACAACCACCACATAGTAATCACCTGTTTCGGAAACTTCCAGCGTGGCATTTGTTTCACCGGCTATAGCCAAACCATCCTGGTACCATTGATACGTAGCAAAGGTGCCATCAACAATAGATAGCACATCTGAGGTAGAAGCAATACTTGGATTTACGGGAATATCAGCAGACAACTCCAGCCAATAATTCATTACACAGCCTGTGGCGGTGGTTATTTCGGCCTGGTAAATTCCAGCTTCCAGGTCACTAATAATAGCACCGGTACCAAAACTACCCCAATCAATGGATTGCGGATCATCGCCAACCCAACTCAGTTCAATTTGGCCGTTTGTGGCAGCTTCGCAGCTCGAATTGGTCACGGCTGCATCAACGACAAAAGAAGCCTGTGTTTCCACAACCCGGGCGATGGTTCCATCACCCAAATAGGCTACATAAAGTTCGCCATTCCAATCTTCGCCAAAAGCGCTAAACTCAAAATTGTCCAGGTCGGCTAATTCAAAACTATCCCAGCCGCCCTGTCCGTCGGGCGCAATAGCCCAAAACTTACCCGTGCAATAATCGGCAAACATATAATAGCCCACCATTTCCGGGAAACGGCATCCTCTGTAAACAAAACCTCCGGTTACCGAGCAACCGGTTGGAGTATTACTGTAATATTCAAAAATGGGTTCTACATATTCGGAGGCAGGTAAACAATTGTTGGTATTGAAGGTGTGAAACCCTTCATAGCAGCGCCATCCGTAGTTTTGTCCGCCAGTACTACCGGCTGGTTGAAAGTCAATTTCTTCCCACAGTTCCTGGCCCACATCACCGATCCAAAGATCACCTGTTTGCCGATCAAAGCTAAAGCGCCAGGGATTGCGCAGGCCAATGGCCCAAATTTCATCCAACACAGCTGCATCATTCACAAAGGGATTATCAACCGGGATACTATAGGGGGTGCCGTTATCCACATCAATACGCAGCATTTTCCCCAGGTATTTACTGGTTGTTTGTGCATTGTTTTGGGTATCGCCGCCTCCACCGCCATCGCCTGTACCGATATAGAGGTATCCATCCGGACCAAAATTCAGATCGCCGCCGTTGTGATTGGAGTTTGGCTGATTGAATGTCAGGATGACTTCTTCACTGGATGCATCTGCAATGTTGGGATTAAAGTCGGAGACCGAAAACCGGCTCACAAAGGTGTTTCCGCCGGTACCAGTATAGTTTACAAAAAAGTATCCGTTATTGGCATAGTCGGGATGAAAGGCCAGGCCAAGCAAGCCCCGTTCGTTTCCATTATCATTAACGGTATTCGTGATAGATAGAAAGGGCGTTGGAGAAACATTCCCATTTCCGTCAATAACCCGGATTGATCCCGGCTGTTCTACCACAAAAATGCGTTCATCTCCGGCATTGGCAATATCGACCGGGCGGGTAAATCCCGATGCGATTACTTCCAGCTGAATTTGGGGTTGTGCGAACAAATTGAGCGCAAAAAAAGATAATATTAAAAGAAAAGTGTACTTCATTACTCGTTCGTTTACTTTGTGGATTACTTTTTTGAATAAAGGGCAGGCAGGTACTTTAAAGGACCTGAATATCCCGACTTCCATGCTATTTTTGGCTATTAAATCCTATTTTGTTCTCAAAATTGCAAATTATGCTTCGATTCACTGCTATGCTTACTGTATCTCTGTTATTTGCTGGGGTGTTGGTAGCGCAACCGAATCCTTCCAACCTGTACCTTTTTGATCTGGCGAAGGAAAATGACCAGTCCTATGCACTAACCAAACCGACCTTTCTGACGCCGGTAAATCCTGGGGGGTACAACAATCAGCCACAATTTGCATCCAGCGAATTATTGCTATTTTCTTCAGGTGCCATATCTGACAGCTTTCAGACAGACATCTATGCACTGAATTTAGCTCAAAACACCATCACCAAAATAACGGAGACTGCCGAATCAGAGTACTCTCCTACCCTGATGCCGGATTATTTTTACTTTTCCGCCGTTCGGGTTGAAGCTGATCCGGATCAAACCCAGCGTCTTTGGCAATTTCCGCTGGATCGTTTAAACAACGGAAAACCAGTGTTTCCGAACATCCGAAATATAGGATACCACTACTGGATAAGCCGCTACAAGGTATTGCTTTATATTGTCAACAGCCCAAATTTACTGATCATTGCTGATACCAGGGATGGTTCCTGGGAAAAGGTTTCTTCCGATGTTGGTCGTTGTTTTAAACGCTTGCCAGACGGTCGGGTTGCATTTATTCAAAAAGAATCTGAAGATCTCTGGATGCTTTGTGCACTTAACACACAGGATTTTACCGCGACGGGCATAGTACCTGTGCTTGCCGGCGTTGAAGACTTTGTTGTCTTAAACGATGGAAGTTTTCTGATGGGACGCGGGAGTAGGATGTATCACTTTAACCCCAAAGCACCTGAAAAAGGCTGGGTAGAAATCGCAGATTTACGCGATTATGGTATTAATGCCATAACCCGGATATCTACCAATGGCAATGGAAGGTTGGTGCTTGTCAGCGAATAGTCATCAAATTTATTGTGTCCTTAAAATGCTTTAAAGATCAGATGAACAGGCGGGTGGAGATTCCGTTTCCACCTAAGCGGATTATCTCCCTCGTACCTTCGCAAACAGAATTACTGGCCTCGCTGGGATTGGAACAGGAAGTAATCGGCATTACCAAATTCTGTGTCCATCCGGAAAAATGGTTCCGCACCAAAACGCGTGTTGGAGGTACTAAGGATTTCAAGCTCGAACGCATAACACAACTCCGGCCAGATTTAATTATTGGCAACAAGGAAGAAAATGATCGGAAAAAAATAAGGTCTCTATCCCGGGATTTCCCCATTTGGATGAGTGATATTCTGAATTTTGAGCAGGCCGTACAAATGATCCGTTCTATTGGTGAAATCTGCGACCGGGAAAAACAAGCGGGCGCTATGGCAGATCAGATTTTACAGCGCTTTGCTGACTTACAATCCTTCCCCCCTTTACGTACGGCATATTTTATTTGGCAAAATCCGTTCATGGTTGCGGCATCGGATACCTTTATTAATGACATGCTCCAAAAACTCGGCTTAGAAAATGTATTTGGGAGGAAGAAGCGCTATCCGGAAATTAGTGCGGCAGATTTGCAACAACAACAGCCGGAATTAATTTTACTGTCTTCAGAACCCTATCCGTTTGGCCAAAAACACATTGACGCTTTTAGAGACCTTTGTCCCAGGGCGGTCATAAAATTAGTGGACGGCACCTTGTTTTCCTGGTATGGAAGTCGTTTATTAGAAGCCCCAAACTATTTTGAATTCCTTCGAAAATCAATACAAGCATGAAACTAATTCTACGAAATAGCTTTTGCCTTCTGTTCCTGTGTTTTGCCTTCCCTGGTGGGGCTCAGAAACCAGTACCGGGGCAATTGGTCATCAGTTTGGAAAAATCAGTGGATTCAAAAACCTGGGTCAGGGAATTTGAAAGTCTGCGCGCTCCGGAATTCCCCGGAAAGTTTACCCGCTCTACGGGGGTATCCGGCAATATCCTTTTATATGAATTTGATGCAGCAAAGGCTGATTGGCAGATCCTGGCTGATGCCTTTTTAAATCAGGAAGGGGTCATTTCCGCACAAGGCAATTATATACTCGAGAAACGATCGGTAGAACCAAATGATGGTTTTTATTCGGCTCAATGGAGCCTCCCTTTAATTCAGATTGAAGATGTATGGGATGTCAATACCGGCGGGGTCAACATATTAGGCGACACGATTGTCGTGGCAATTATTGACAGCGGCTTTAAAATTGATCATCCGGATTTACAGGATAACATTTGGGTAAATCAGGCAGAGTTATACGGGATTGCCAATGTAGATGATGATGGAAACGGATTCATTGACGATGTTTATGGATGGAATTTCGATGGAAACAGTCCTATTCATCCGGCCGACACCCATGGTACAGCCGTAGCCGGCATCATTGGTGCCCGAGGAAATAATGGGACGGGTATAGCCGGCATCAATTGGAATATTAAATTGATGGTTCTCACTGTAAAAACAACCTTTGACATTGCCCAAGCCTACACCTATGCCCTGGATTTGCGTTTAAAATACAATGAAACCAATGGGGAGCAGGGGGCATACGTAGCAGTTACAAATGCCTCTCTTGGATTAAATGGCCATTGGTGTGATGAATACCCTTTTTGGGGAGAATTATATGATCCGCTTGGTGAAGCCGGGATTTTGAATGTTGCTGCAACGGCCAACAACAATGTGGACGTGGAAAAAGAAGGGGATATGCCGACCTCCTGTACCAGTGATTATCTGATAACGGTTACAAATACCGATCGCAATGATCAGAAAGTAGCCAGTGCCGCCTATAGCAATATATATATAGATCTGGGGGCACCCGGTGGTTCCGGTAGCGACGGTTCGTTTACCCTGCACCCAAACGATGATTACGACGAGAGTTTTGGTGGCACTTCAGCTGCTTGTCCGCACGTAACCGGAGTTGCCGCACTATTATATACCATGCCCTGTGCCGAGCTTTACAACAGAAGTCCGGGCGAAACGGTCTTACTTATCAAACAAGCGCTGATGGAGGGGGTAGATTTACTGGATGATTTGGAGGGTATTACGGTAAGCGGCGGCCGGCTTAATGCGTCAAAGAGTATGGCTTATTTGCATGCTTTTTGCCAGCCGGATAAACCGGAAAACTTTTTTGAGACCTATATTACTGAAAAGGGGTTTATCAGGATAGGGCCTTCTCCTCTGTTATCGGGTGAATTGTTAGAAGTCGTTTATAGCTCAGATCAATTCGGACCGATTTATTTTACCTTATATGATGCCTTGGGCAGGGCCGTTTACGAGCAGCAGGAAACACTGATTCCTTTTGAAGACCAGACTTTTACTATTCCGACAGCTAACTTAGCCGGCGGAGTTTATTTTCTTGTTTTAGCGAATGGAAAAGATCCGGTGACTTATAAAATAATGGTTCTGTAATTTTGAAGGACTAGTGGACTAAGCCCTAAGTTGTAATTTACTGCAAAAAATACAAGGCTTGGGTAAATGGAGAATTACGAGTTGCTCCACCAGCCATCTCTCCTTCCTTTCCCGACCTGAAGGAAGTCGTTTGGGCTCTGTCTATTCTTATTTCACAAAAAGTTACAGAAATCTTTTTCAAAAACCGGAATAAGCGTATCTTTGCGTTCGCATTTCCAGGAGGGAAGGGGGTAATCAGGCAGATTACAGCCTAAAATCCAGGAAAACCGGCCTCGTAGCTTAATGGATAGAGCACCTGACTACGGATCAGGAGGTTGAAGGTTCGAATCCTTCCGAGGTCACTAACAGCATTTTCAGCTCCTTCGGGAGATGCCAATAAACACTGTACCGATGTCTAAAGTATGTCAACTTACCGGTAAACGGCCTATTTCAGGAAACAATGTTTCGCACTCGAATGCGAAAACGCGTCGTCGTTTTCTCCCGAATCTGCACAAGAAACGTTTCTTTATTCCTGAAACCGGGCAGTGGGTAACCATGAAAATATGTAGTACTGCTCTTCGTTCTATCGACAAGATGGGTATCTATGCATATTTAAAGAAATTGGAGCGTAAAGGAGTAAACACTGGTGTTAAGCTTCAGTAAGCGGCTCATTTATTAATCGTAATAGTATTAGCAAGTCATGGCTAAGAAAAGCAAAGGAAATCGGAACCAGATCATTCTGGAATGCACCGAGCACAAGGCATCCGGTATGCCGGGTACATCCCGGTATGTTACCGAAAAAAACCGTAAGAATACACCTGATCGTCTGGAGTTGAAGAAATTCAATCCCATTCTAAAAAAGGTAACCCTACATCGCGAGATTAAGTAGGTTTTATTCTTGTCTGGTTTTTTGTAAATTGCATACATTCCGCGAAAGCGGCATTTATAACGATCAAAATCGAATATCATGGCCAAGGTAAGTAAAAACGCAAGGGTAGCTCAACGTGCCGCAAATGCCGGTTCTGGCCGGGATTTCGTAAAAGTTGTTCAGAGCGTAAAAGACCCAAAAACAGGAAAATACTCTTATAAAGAGGTTATGATCCATAAGGATAAAGTAACAGAGTTCTTTACTGCTAACAAGTAAAGATTTTCCTCAGCGCAAAGCGTAAAAAAGGCTTTTCTTTAATCTAAAGAAAGGCCTTTTTTGTTTACCCATTAGAATTGAAATTTTTCCGCCAAATCAGACAATCATAAAATGAGCTTTTTTAAGAAATTCTTTACCCGGGAAAAGCAGGAAGACCTGAATCAGGGCCTGGAAAAGACCAAATCCAACTTCCTTGGTAAAATCTCCCGCGCGATTGCCGGAAAGTCGAAAATAGACGAAGAAGTACTCGATGAGGTGGAAAACATCCTCATTTCTTCAGATGTCGGACTGGAAACTACCGTTAAAATTATCGAACGGATCGAAGCACGGGTAGCGAAAGATAAATATGTCGGCACGGACGAATTAAACGAAGTTTTACGCGACGAGATCGCCCAAATTCTGGAGGAGAATAAAACAGTGGATGTGGAGGACTTCCTCCCTCCTACCGATCAAAAACCCTACGTGTTACTTGTTGTAGGAGTTAATGGTGTAGGTAAAACTACTACCATTGGCAAATTGGCGCACCAGTTTCAGCTGGCTGGCAAAAAGGTAGTACTGGGTGCCGGAGATACTTTCCGGGCCGCCGCCGTTGATCAACTCGGTATTTGGGCCGAACGCGTTGGATGTGATTTCTATAATAAAGGCATGCATGCCGATCCGGCAGCGGTGGCTTATGAAACCGTGCAATATGCCATCAATAACGGACACGATGTAGCCATTATTGATACAGCCGGCCGATTACATACCAAGCTCAACCTGATGAAGGAGTTGACAAAAATCAAGCGCTCCATTAGTAAAAAAATGGAAACAGCGCCACATGATGTGTTGCTGGTTCTGGATGCGACCACCGGTCAAAATGCGATCGAACAAGCCAAACATTTTACTGCTGCAACAGATGTGAGCTGCCTGGCCTTAACCAAGCTGGATGGCACCGCAAAAGGCGGAGTAGCCATCGGCATTTCGGATCAATTCAAAATTCCCATCCGTTATATCGGCGTTGGCGAATCTATTGATAAACTGCAGGTTTTCAACAAACGTGCTTTTGTTGACTCCCTGTTTAGCTAATCCAACTAATGCCGCGATCCAAAAATTAACCAGATACAAAGACCAATAAAAAAAGATCATGAAAGAAGTTTATATCGTTTCCGCCGTACGTACCGCCCTTGGAAGTTTTGGAGGTATATTTTCCGGCCTGACAGCCACTCAATTGGGGACAGCAGCCATTAAAGGTGCGCTTGAAAAAGCAGGGGTAGAAGCCAGCGAAGTGGAAGAAGTTTTTATGGGTAATGTATGTTCTGCCAACCTGGGCCAGGCCCCCGCACGGCAGGCAGCACTTGGTGCCGGAATTGGAGAAAATGTACCTTGTACGACTGTCAATAAAGTTTGTGCTTCCGGGATGAAGTCAATCATGTTTGGCGCTCAGGCAATCATGCTTGGCCAAGCAGATGTAATTGTAGCCGGAGGCATGGAAAGCATGTCTAATATTCCTTTCTATGTCCCAAATGCCCGCTGGGGATACAAATACGGCAATGGTGAAATCGTAGATGGTCTGGCAAAAGACGGACTCACAGACGCATACAACCACCTCGCGATGGGTACTTCTGCCGACGCTACAGCCGCAAAATTCAATATCAGCCGGGAAGCACAGGATGCATTTACCATCCGCTCCTACAAGCTTTCCGCACAATCTACCGAGTCGGGTGTTTTTAAAAATGAAATCGTACCAGTAGCTGTACCACAACGGAAAGGAGACCCCTTGATGGTGATGGAGGACGAAGAATATAAAAAGGTGATTTTTGAAAAAATACCTGGCCTGCGTCCGGTATTTACCAAAGACGGTACCGTTACGGCAGCCAATGCAAGTACGATCAACGATGGTGCTTCTGCGTTGGTTTTGGTCAGTAAAGAAAAAGCAGAAGCGCTTGGCCTCAAGCCAATCGCCCGCATCGTTTCTTTTGCAGATGCGGCCATGGCCCCGGAATGGTTTACGATTGCCCCAACCAAAGCCGCGCCTCTGGCACTAAAACGTGCAGGTATGCAGCTTTCTGACATGGACTATTTCGAAGTCAATGAAGCTTTCGCAGTTGTGCCCTTGGCTTTCAACCAGGAATTAAATATTTCGGAAGACAAAGTAAACGTACTTGGCGGCTCAGTTTCTATCGGACACCCACTTGGTGCCTCCGGTGCCCGCATTGTGACAACCCTCTGCAATGTACTTCAAAATAAAGACGCAGAACGCGGCATGGCAGCGATCTGTAATGGTGGTGGTGGTGCTTCGGCCATAATCATTGAGCGGATGAATTAGTGCTGTTTGCTACTGAAGTTATTAAAAAAAGCCACTCCGAAAATTTTGGAGTGGCTTTTTTATTTTGGCCTATTCCTGCAAAACCCAAAGTTCGCCATCCAGTTGAAAAGCAAGTAAGCCTATACCTGATTTCACCCAAACCATATTTTCACCAGTTTTAGTACGCCAAACACCTGCATAGCTTTGACCTTGCAATTCAACAGTGTTTTCGAATACTAACTCCTCTAAAAGATATACCTGATTTTCATCAAATGGCGGGTTCGTAAAACGAGGCGCAAGTACTGCCTCTCCGCTTGAAAGCGTACCAATACCACTCATATATACCCGCAAAGCGTCATAAAAAAGGGTATTCTCTTCTTCATAAAGCGACATATAAGCCAGCACATCTATTATGATTGTATCTCCAATCCGATAAAGGTTTTGCGCACTTTCGGAGTTATAATACTCACAAACTACAGGCTCGTATGGTCCGGTACTGAGCTCACAGAGGTACTTCACACAGTTTTTATCCGTCAAAGAATGGTTTCTGCTAAGCTCCAAGACCATTTCACTCCCTTCTGCATTTACATAAGTGAGGCTTTCTCCTTCCTCATAGGGTGCAAAGGATCTGGATTCATCGAGTAAGGTCACCTCCCCTGTTTTCACAGACTCACAGCGATCTTTACAACTGCTCAGGCCGAGCACACTAATCAAAACACCTAATACAAGTAGTTTTTTCATAAATCGACGTTTGGATTGTTGCTTAACCAGAATGGGCAGGCATTTATTTTATCTTTTGTAAAAAGAAACTGTTATTGTCTTTTTGCCTTTCGGCGAAAGCGCTTGCGTTTCTACTTCCTCCCCTTCTTCTTGCTGTTTTCGGATAAATTGGATTTCGCGTTGTGGGATAGCTTCTTCGGATTTCAAATAAGCAAAAAGTCGTTTTTCTTCACGTCTGACCACAAAACCAATACAGAATTCGTAGGGGTTTTTTATCCGAAGATCCTTGTAGCCATAAACCACGGTTGCGTCGGCACCCAGCGGCGTGTAACGCTCGTGCTCTTCATAAATATCCACGGAATGGGCATGACGTTCTATTATTGAAAGGCCTCCAAGAAGCGCTAAATGATAGAGCAAACCAGATAGCTGACACAGGCCACCGCCATAATCTTCCGTCAGTTTGCCGTTGATCAGGTTTCTTCCTTTTTTGAAACCGTTTTCGCCGGAAGGCGCACCAATAGCACGCCAAAAGGAAAAGACTTCAGACGGCCGAATAGGAATCTGCTCGATTCGTTGACCCGCCAATTCAATATTATGGAATTTGTTTTCAAACAAATAGCTGGGGTTCACTATTTGTTCCAGCTCCAACTGAAAAGGCAACTCAGATTCAAATGGTATTTTTTCCGGCTTCGCAAAAATGGTTTGATTTATAGTATCCCGAAAAGCCTTGCGCCACAACTGGTATGTTAAGCGCCAGGGCCTCGGTATGCGGTCTTTCCATCTCATCTTTTAATCATTTCCACAACAATATACGAAGCCCATTCCTGTAGTGGTGAACGACAAAGGAGTTTATCAATTGATTGAAACCAAGATCGGCTGGCAGATGGAAATCGGTGGATCGGCAGCGCCATAATGCCCTGTTTGCTCAGCATTGTCCAATGCGCGTTCGTCTGTTTGGTTAGCTCACGCAAATTCATGCTGTAATTTCCATGCCACCCGGTTGCCTTCCGGCGAAAGAGTTTCCGGCGCCTGGAAGAAGGAAAATCAAAGATTAACCTGCCACCTGGCTTCAGAATCCGGTTGGCTTCGGTCAACACCTGCGAAAAGGTATCCGAGTCCAGATGCATCACAAAATGAAACGAAAATAATACGTCAAAATACGCATCCGGAAACGCTGTATTGGTCGCATCCCCCTGCCTGAAATCCAGATCCGGATGTTTTTCCCGAGCGAGGCGAATCATTTTTTCGCTTTGATCCAGTCCGTGTGAAGCAAATCCCGACAAACGACCTGTACCACAGGCCAGGTCAAGAATTTTCCGGCCTGCAACCGATCCGATCAATTTATCCAGCAGTGCTACTTCCTGTTGATGAATAAACTTCCCATAAGAACCACCGAATCGAAGCTCGTCATAGTCCTCAGCTAGCTGATCGTAATATGGTTTTAGAGAGGAGATAGTTTGAGTTTGAGTTTGTCCCGATATGCTATCGGGAGTGGATTAGCATTCAAAATTATGGTCTAGGCCTGCGGCTTGGTCTAGGCGGTCTTTCAGACCTGCTGGTCTAGGTATTTCCCTCCCGGAAATACGGTCTATTTTTTTTCCGCATTGCCCAATTCGCGAAGCTTAGACCGCAATGCCGA
>JAGQWR010000133.1 GCA_020437105.1 Saprospiraceae bacterium | reverse complement strand
GAACCACAGGACAACAGGACAACAGAACCACAGGACAACAGAACCACAGAACCACAGGACCACAGAACCACTAACAGTTTTAACCTTCGCGCAGCGAAGCAAACCAAACAACCCGGCCGGCCAATTCCCGATTGCGATTACTCTGGAGCAATTCCGATGCATAGCGGTGTAAAGCCTCCTGCGGATTTGACTCACCTAGGCAGGATTTCACACGGACATCTGTTTCAACAAGTTGACTGATTGATTCGCCGGAAGGCACCTCCTTCAAGCCGGCCAACATACCCAACTCATTACCGGTAAGCACCCTGCTGTTTCGGACTGATTCGGGCAACGCTTGCCAGCCGATGGCCAACTCCGTAACAGATTGTACGATCGTATGAACCGCCGGACCACTGGCACGCACGTAATACGCACGGCCCATCCGTCCCATCAAATCGATCTTGTCCGGATCAATTCTGTTTTTCTCGTCTATGATGCTGTCGTCAATATGCATACGCAGCACCTCACAAATAATCAGGTGGCCGGCACCACCGTGTTCACCAAGGGTAATGATATCCTTAACCACACACTCCATATTGACCGGACTTTCCTTCACCCGGGGAGGTTTTACGAGATCAGAGGGAATAGGCGTAAGTCCCGACTTTTCAAACTCGCTGACACCGCTTTCAAACTCGACGCTCGTGACGGCCATTTGGCGAACGATGGAATAGGTAACGACATTGACCACAGCTTCTCTCGTTGCAAAAACATTGGCGAGTGTATCTTTTGTCGTATTATTAGCTACTCTTCGGTTGGAGGAAAACACCAGAATGGGCGGATTTGAACTAAAGGCGTTAAAAAAGGAATAGGGCGCCAAATTTGGATTCCCGTCGGCATCGATGGTACTTACAAAAGCAATCGGACGAGGAGCTACGGCTCCCAGCATGAATTGATGAAAATCGTGGGTCGAAGTATTTTTAGGGTCAATTATGGCCATGGAAAGCATTAAATTTAGAGTCCGGATTTTAACCAAATAGTATTGGCATCAAATATCGGCATTTGCGCCGTTATCCAGCAAAAAGGTCCCAGAACATATACAAGTTTTATCAATAGGCTACTGTTTTATCACTTTTTCTACCCAGACCATTTTCCTGTCATCGATCATTTTCACAAAATAAGCTCCACTGGGCAGGCCCTCCAGTGAGAAAATATGTTCCACTAAACTAGGTTGCACTATTTCTGTCTGTAAAGTTCTGCCCCATAAATCGAGGATCTGTAGCTGTGCGGACTTTGGGGCTTCGCCATCAAATCGAAGCACTAGTTCGCCGGTAGTTGGGTTGGGAAACAGGCTGAATCCTCTTTCCATCTTTATAGGATCGCCCACCCCAACCAGTTGTCCGTTTATACAGAAATTGTCTATTTGGAGCCTTGCTCTGGTTGTATCTGCACCTTGTTCCTCCCCAAATAAATTGGTGACATAAATGGCAGGACGTACAAATAAGCCTTCGCATAAAACCGGCGGATTCCAATCCCGTAAATCGTAGGGGAATTCCAATAGTGCCCAACTCGTATCAAAAAGAGTCAGATCAATAGAGGCTAATTGCAAACAATTCATGCTGTCGCAATTGTTGATTTCAAAGGCATCTCCCTGATAAAATTTGACTTTAAAGTCCCATTTTTTACCATCCTTTTCATTTATATGCGGATCGCCCCAGGGGAATAGGCGCAAGTGTATCGAAATCGTGCCTGAATCTTTTTCTAAACAAACCGGTTCGAACAGACTCAGTATATCAGAATCATCATAATTGCCTGTGAGTTGAATCGTCCAACCATCAAGGCTCCCGGGTTCTCCCTCCACTACAACGGGGTCACCCGCAATACCATTCCAACCTTCAGAAGCACCGAAATCATTCAAAGGACCTGCTGTAGCACCTTCACTAAATCGTGGATTAGGTATAAGCGGACTACCACAATCCGGCGGAATTTGGCAGGTAATTGTTATTATTTCTGAAATATAAAAGGCACCGCAAAAACTGCCATCAGGCTTTTCCCGGAATACCGACATAACCACTTCGTATGTCCCCGGTCCGGGAAAAGTATAACAGAAGGTTTGGTTGCTCATACTTGAACCCAGGAATTGTCCATTATTTGGATTGTCCAGATACCATTCTACTTCATAACAATCAGAAAGTCCAAGCGGTGAAAAGCAGGCTGTACAGGAATTGGCCCAAACGGTACTGGCAAAGCTCTCCCTGACATCTTCCTGCATCTGCAACCAATCCTCATATTCACAAGGGCAAGGTTCAGGACATTCGGGATCTACTATAAATTGAATGTTACAGGGACAGGCTTCGGTACCGCAGTGTCCCGACATTACAAGTGTATAAACGCCTGCCTGAACAAAATCTGCAGATGCCATCTGGAGAATAAACCAGGGTCCGGCCTTCATTGTCCCATTTTCTACCAACCCTCCATCCGGGCCTAACAATTCCCAATCCAGGTCAGCTTCATCCGGGCAATCCACTCCATCACAGAGGAAACTTCCTGTCAGGGTATAACCAAATCCCGGCGCCGGACAGCCGATGTTCAGGGGTGGACCGCCACAACTTACGGGTTGGCTATATCCACCTTGAGGGCCCCGTACAAACATATCGGAAAAAGTACCGCAATAGCAAGGCGGAGGCAGCGAACAAGCTCGGAAGGTGATGTCATCCACAGCAAAATCGTTACCCGATTGCATATTCACCCCGGCAGCTTCCCGAATTTCCAGCTTATAAGGATTCGCTATAGTTGTAGGAGCTGTCCAGCTCGCCGAGATTTTAACCCATAAATCAGGCGCTTCCGGGAGTACAACAGAAGTTAAAAAAGTACTATTGTTGTTAGCATCCACCAGCCAAACTTCTATGTTCGGGTCACTATGGTTAGTGGCAAAGAAAAACAGGTTATTGACATAAGCACAAAATTGATAGTCTGTTGCTGGTGTGATGTTTACATTTTCACGCCAGGCTGCTAACCCAGGCGTAAAACTGCCGTCAACAACTAAAATTTTGCCTGTCGGAGATCCAGTTGTATGATCGAGGGCACTCCACTCGGGAAAGTTGGTCCAGTTAAACGACGTTGAAACGGTATAATTCCCTTGTCCGGGAGCAGGAACCGGTAAATAGTTATAATCAGAAGTAAACCCTGTATTTCCGGCAGAAAAATCACCGTTTTCGATCAAATCCGGACCCTGAAAGCTACCCATCGGACAATCGCAGGAACCTCCGAAGTCACAAATTACCGTCACGATGGTTTGGCAAACAGCCGAATTACCCCCCATGTCGGTTACCGTATATTCTACGGTCGAGGCGCCGGGGTTAAAAACCGTTCCGCTGGCATCATCAACTCCCGTGTCGATCGTTGCCCCCGAAATAAGGTAGTCGGTCATCGTCATAGGGCAATTGTCTGTAATTATCGGAGCTAAACCGCCGACCACCGCAGTACACATTCCATTGGTGTCCAGTATGCCGGTAACCGTCAGGCTGGGTGGGCAGATAATCATGGGTGGTTCGTGGTCTTCAACCGTTACCGTATAAGTACATTTAGCTTGTAGCAGTGCCTTGTCCTTTATGGTGATTGTTGTATTAGGTTGCAAAAAAGAACAGGCATCATTTAAAGTA
This sequence comes from Saprospiraceae bacterium, assembly GCA_020437105.1. Taxonomy (GTDB): domain Bacteria; phylum Bacteroidota; class Bacteroidia; order Chitinophagales; family Saprospiraceae; genus JAAEZH01. The sequence continues at coordinate 44,487 of JAGQWR010000133.1, read as the reverse complement.
ATGACGAGGGTTTCATCCGCTTCAAATACAGCGTCGTTGAGAATGGTTATCGGAAGCACAAACTGATACTGACCTGCAGGAATAACAATGCTGGAAGGAAAGGGCACATAGTCGGCGCCGGGCAAAGCCGTCCCGGAAATGGTAAATGGAACCGTTAAGGGAACGCCCAGATTCCCACCAACCCGACTGAATATCAGATTCGCAGTGCCGCAATCTTCGTAAACGGCATCAGATGAAACAGGGGTGCTATTCACTTCCCAGGCAACAGACGCATTCCCACCGGCATCAAACGATCCCATTTTCAAAAAAACTGCAGAATCAAAAAGATCATCGCCTACATCTGCAATGGCTAATTTGATGTGGTATGACTGTCCGACTTGCACATTGGTGATTGCCGAAAAAAGCAGTGTTAAACCATCATATTGTAGCTCGTTGATCCCTGACGAAATGGAAGGATTTTGCCCGCAAAGATTAGCACTGCTGGCTGGCTGGTTGTTGCGATACCAGCCATTAAAAGCCAGATGATTTATTGTATTGGCGTTAACAGGAGTCGATGTAAGGGGAAGTAGAGCAATATTTTGCTGTCCTCCGGGAATCCCCGGACCGGAAATAAAAAATCCGACAACATCACTGACCGGACTTCCCACTCTTTCACAATACTCCTCCGAGGCAAACACAAAGTTAAAGGCAATATAGGTTTGGGTTGGAATAAAATCGAATTCAAGACTCGCCTTATCAAAAAGGGAACCCGTAGTTAGGGTAGAAAGATCCGCATCCGGCGTTAGCCCGCTAAGCCCAATTCCGGCATTGTCTGAGTTATTGGGCCCAATCCCTAAGATCGAGGGACCTGTAGCCAAAATAACACCTGAATCAATGCCGGTACTTGAAAAACCGTTGGAAAAAACGCCGAACTGGCTGGCCTGCCCCTGGGTAGTGACATTGCTGACATCAAAGCACGGACCTCCAATAAATATGTCTCTCACCAGTTCATCGCCGGAAATCCCAGGCTGAATATCGATGACGGTGAGTACCTCTGTAAGGGTGGAATTATCGTCTAAAACTTGCCCTACACCTGGCGGTAAAGCCATTAGCTCGGAAGAGCAGGGGTAAGTACAAACCAGTTCATCAATAGCAACGCACCCATCATCCGCAATACAGCAAATGGTATTGGTACCTTTCGAGAGCTCTGTTTGAGGAGTCAAAAGCTCGGCACCTGTTTCGGTTACCAGATAACAACTAAGTACCGGATTGGGATTACAATTGTCTGTTGCTGTTGGACTGGGTAATACTCCGGTGTAAAAACATTCCCCCGGATTGGTATTGACTGTCAGGTTTGGCGGACAGGTAATCACCGGAGGGATGGTATCAGTGACCTGAACCTGGCTGATACAGGTGCTAATATTCCCACACCAATCTTCAACCGTCAGTGTAACCGGGAAGGTGTCGCATTGGTTAAAGATAGTCGGACTGACACTCAGGGATGTTATTTGGCAATTATCAAATGAGTTATCATTAATGTCTGAAGTAGAAACGGTTGCCATACAATTTGCATCCAGCGCGATCACAACATTATTTTGACAGATGGCTGTTGGCGGAATCGGATCAGAAACGACATAGTTTATGGAAGCGGTTGCCATACTTCCATCCATGCAAGTAGCAAAAACACAAATAGTGTGCTCCCCACAGGACAATTCTTCCTGATAACTGGAATTAGTCTCCCCATTACACCATTGGAAGGTAATCGGCCCGGGACCGGTGGCGGTGGCAGTTACCTGTACCAGGCCACAATTGTTAATAGGGGTGATCGAAATCGTCACCTCACAGGGAACGGTACCGCAAACGGAAGCCTCTCCCAAATTTAGCGTGGTGCTACCCGCAGATGATTGTTGAGGCATTTCGGAGTCAAATAATTCGATAGCCGGTGCCCCGTCAAAAAGTGATTGTTCTCCCGTTAGGGTGACTGTTGTATTTAGGGTGCAGTCAGACTCCAGTTCCAGGTCTGTAACCACCAGAACCGCGTCCAGTAAGCCGAATCCATTAGTTTGGGGCGGGAGTCCGTCCGCTGCGGCAATACCGGCAGGTGTGAGTGCCAGAAAAGAGGAATAGTTTCCCATATTGACCAGGTATTTGGCCCAGATGGGTGCTGTAGGCGGGCCATTACTGTCGTTTATTTTAACAACCACTGGTCGGATTGTTCCGCCTATATTCGTTCGACCCATTAGGTAAATTATACCGTTTCCACCCTCAACTACTTGGTCGAGCGAAAACAATTCATTGATTGAGATCTCCCAGAGTGGCAATAAATTGTTGTCGAAACGCATCGCATGTGGTGCTCCGGCACCGCCATTCTGGTTAGCAATTGCCAGCAAGTCCCCGTTGCCAGTTTCGGCGAGATCCCGGTAAATGTACTGGCCAGGGCCTTGTACACCATTGACAAAGGCGCCACTACCAGTAACCTGATAAATCACCGCATTGTTGCCAGAAACACCCGTCACCACAATATCACCTGAAACTGACATCACCTCCATGTCTTCGGCAAAATAATCGTCTGCCAGGCTAAAAAACTGTTTCTTGCTATTGATCACACAGCCTGGTGAGATATTATATACCACGACATCCCTTAAAGTTGAAGGATTAGTGTGAAATCCCATTGCTGAAAAGGTATTCACTCCAGGATTGCGCTCAATACGGTACAAGGCTTCAGGACCGGGTTCATCGAGGAGTTGAACACAGATTTCAACCCCTGATTGGGTCAACTCGCCAATAATACTCTGATCAGTTAGATAAGTAAAACCCACCAAAATAAGGTTGCCGGTACCAGGCTCAATTACTCCATCTGCCCATATTGAACTGATTGTCAAGGCGTGGGTCCACAAGAGAGTACCATTACCGCTTATCCGGGAAACAGTGGCTTTGGTGTCCACAGAACCGAGCACATAAAAAGCGTTGCCGTCCGGAATGACCTTGTAGAACACATCACTACCACCAGAACCATAAATTTTCTGAAACTGAGCAGGGCTTGTTCTGGGGAGGATCATTATCAGGAAGCAAACCAAGCGAATAACAAGAGTTGCAGCATAAAATCGTGAAATCGCAAAAATGATTTTTTTCATTTTACTTGATTTTAGGTGATCATGATCTATTAAAGATAAACTTTTCACACCTCTTGTTTTTACCATTAATAAATTCGGTTTCTCTTCGTTCAAATTAGGATACTGCTTTTGTTAATTCGGTATAGCTTTGTTTACCATACCTGCCTTCTTGGTATCTTGTCAAACATTTCCCAAAACAATGCATACTCCCTACTTGTATCCTTAGTTAGTCTGGCTTATATGAAAAAAACCGTCGTTTCTATTCTCGTCCCATTACTCGCTGTCGCATTATACCTGGGAGGTCGGCATCTTTATTTTAAACCCAAATTCATCAATGGGGATCCGGCACCTAATTTTTCGGGTGTCCTCCCGGATGGATCTGCTTTTGAACTGGCCAATCTGAGGGAGCATTATGTGTTGCTTGATTTCTGGGCTTCCTGGTGCGGACCATGCAGACAGGAAAATCCGGCGATGGTCGGTTTGTACAAAGAATTTGAACATTCAAACTTCCGGGATGCCAAAGGATTTGAAATCGTAAGCATCGGCGTAGAGAAAAAGGCAGAACCCTGGAAACATGCCATCGAAAAGGATGGATTGTATTGGCCTTACCAACTTTTGGATGTGGCCGAAAGTACCCAGTTTATAGACTCACCCATTGCCAAACAATTTCAGGTGCGGGAAGTGCCTACCAAATTTTTGCTGAATCCCTCCGGATTGATTATTGCCGTAAATCCCAGCCCGGAAGATATTCGGAAACTACTTCTGGAGCGGCTTGGCAAATAGCTGCCAAAATGACTGATCGTACGCTCTGGCCTGGATATTGCTATACTTTCAGCAAAAAACCGTTTAACATGCGGAAGAAGAAAAAAGACGAAGAACTCAATAAGGAAACCAATATGGAAAATCCGGAAGTAGAAGTACGGGAAAATGAGGCTCCGCAGGAGAAAATGGACGACAAAGACCAGGAAATTCAGGAGTTGAAAGATAAGTACTTGCGTTTGTATGCAGAGTTTGACAACTACAAGAAACGCACCGTAAAAGAGAAAATGGACCTCATGCTTACTGCTGCTCAAGACACCATGACAGCTTTACTGCCAGCGCTTGACGATTTTGACAGGGCCAAGAAAAATGCGGACGATGAAAATAGTCCGGAAGTATTTTCTGAAGGCGTGCAGATGATTTACCACAAGATCTTTAATGCACTAAAGCAAAAAGGGCTGGAGCCTATGCAAACTGACGGGGAAGAATTTGACCCGGAAATCCACGAGGCCATCACCGAAATACCTGCTCCGTCTGAAGATATGAAAGGAAAAATCATTGATACCGTTGAACGAGGCTATCGGTTAAATAGCCGCATCATTCGCTTTGCGAAGGTTGTAGTTGGAAAATAAGCCCAATTCTTAAGATTTAGGAAAGTTATATGGCAAAGCGAGATTATTACGAAGTGCTTGGCGTAAGCAAAAATGCAGACGATGGGCAGATAAAGAAGGCATATCGAAAGATCGCTATGCAATACCATCCGGATAAAAATCCGGACAATAAGGAAGCTGAGGAAAAATTCAAAGAAGCTGCCGAAGCTTATGAAATTCTGAGCGATCAGGATAAACGTGCCCGGTACGATCGTTTCGGGCATGCCGGTATGGGGCAGGGTGGATTCAGAGGAGGTGGTTCCGGAGGCATGACCATGGATGATATCTTCTCTCAATTTGGAGATATCTTCGGTGATTCCGGCAGTCCTTTTGATAGCTTTTTTGGAGGCGGTGGCAGCCGTGGCGGACAACGCCAAAGCCGGGGCCAGCGCGGTACCAACCTGCGCATTAAAGTAGCGCTCAGTCTGGAGGAAATCGCCAACGGCGTTACCAAAAAGATTAAGGTAAAAAAACAAGTTGGCTGCGATACCTGTGGTGGTAGCGGTGCCAAAGACCGAAATTCCAAACAGACTTGTGGCACCTGCCGGGGATCGGGGTATGTGCGTCAGGTACGAAGTACCTTTTTAGGCCAAATGCAAACCACAACTGCTTGTCCGACCTGTAATGGTACCGGAGAAGTTATTACCGCCAGCTGTTCGAAATGTAAAGGAGATGGCCGACTCTTTGGCGAAGAAACCATTGAAATCGAAATCCCGGCTGGCGTAGGAGAAGGCATGCAATTGTCTATGGCCGGAAAAGGAAATGCCGGATTACGCGGCGGACCAAACGGAGATCTCCTGATAAATATTACGGAAAAACCGCATGAACACCTGCAACGTGACGGGCAAAATCTGATCTTTGATTTATACCTGAACTTTGCAGATGCTGCTATTGGCACTTCCGTGGAAGTACCGACCATCGACAGCTTGGTGAAAATTAAGGTACCTGCCGGCACACAAGGCGGCAAGATTTTCCGCCTGAAAGGAAAAGGACTACCTTCTGTGCAGAGCTATGGCAAAGGGGATCAATTGATCCACGTAAATGTCTGGACGCCCAAAAAGCTGAACGACGAAGAGAAAAAATTGCTGGAGCGCATGCGCGAACTACCAAACTTTAAACCTTCTCCCGGGAAATCTGAAAAGAGTTTCTTTGAAAAGATGAAGGATATATTCCAATAAATTATAAGCCTTTGAGGTTGTGGGGTGAAGGGTTAATTAACTTTTCACCCCATTTTTTTAAATCCTGGTTGACCATGCATCTACTTTCACTTTCCCGAATCGGCTTCCTGAGCCTTTTGTCTGTGCTCTTTTTTTCCTGTGGCCCGGACTATTTGTATGAAAACACACAAACCCTGGAATCAGAGGAATGGTCCTATGCGGACTCCATCAGTTTTGAAATTACCATTGCAGATACAAGCCACCTGTACGAACTGGTAGTGGAAGTAGAACACGCCACCGTCTATCCGCGTCAAAACCTATATACCCGCATCAGTACAGATTTTCCGGATGGTACACGTTTATCCAAACCCGTATCACTGGAACTGGCTGACAAAACAGGGTTCTGGTATGGCGACTGTAATAGTGATTGGTGCTCAATTGATATTCCCATTCAAACCAATGCCTTTTTCAATCAGGCCGGAACCTATCGATTTACGCTGGAGCAATTCACCCGCATCGACCCACTACCGGGTGTCCGTAAAGTTGGTTTTGCTGTAAGAGATCTCGGATTGCGCTAAGATATTTATCTTGAAGCTGCTTTCGCTCCTATGGCATTGCAAATCTCAACTCCATGCGTTCTGTTTATCTTCTGCTTATTGCTTTTTTCCTTTTATCCATAGGCTGGTATTGCCGCGTGGATCAACCACAGTCGGAGCAAACCTTCCAAAACCTGGAAGAAGGTGTTGGGTATGTAGGCATGCAAACCTGTCGGTCCTGCCACGATAATATCCATCAAACTTTCATCCACACGGGCATGGGGCAGTCGTTTGGCAAGGCCACGCTGCAAAAAACAGCCGCCCATTTCGGACCCGATGCGCTGGTATATGATGAAGCTCTGGACTTCTATTATTACCCCTTCTTTCGCGACAGCAATATGTATGTTTTAGAGTTTAGGCTGGAAGGAAGCGATACAGTACACCAGCGAATTGAACAAATCGACTACATCATCGGGTCGGGACATCATACCAACTCCCACCTCATCAATCAAAATGGATACTTTTATCAGGCTCCTATAACCTACTATACGCAGGAGGAACGCTGGGATTTGGCCCCCGGTTTCGATCAGGGAGCAAACCTGCGCTTTAGCAGATACCTGAGTTCCGAATGCATCACCTGCCACAATTATTTTCCGGAACCGGTTATCGGATCCATAAATAAATATGCCTCCATGCCTACAGGTATTGAATGCGAACGCTGTCATGGGCCGGGAGAAATACATGTTCGGGAGAAACTGGCCGGCAACATGGTTGATACCAGCCAGTTTGCAGACTACACAATTGTCAACCCCAAACGCTTGCCCAGAGACCTCCAAATGGATTTATGCCAGCGTTGCCATTTGCAAGGGCTGGCCATTTTAGAACCCGGAAAAACCTTCTATGATTTCCGTCCGGGCATGGCACTCACGGAGGTAATGAATGTTTATCTCGCTCGTTATTCAGACAGCCACGAACGTTTCATCATGGCCTCACAGGCAGACCGGATCCGGCTAAGTCAATGTTTCAAGGAATCGGAAATGACTTGTATTACCTGCCATAATCCCCATCAAAGTGTACGGGAGTTTGACCAGACAGCACAATTCAACAAGGCCTGTCAATCCTGTCATGATACCAATTGTAGTGCGGCTTTCGCCGAAAGGCAGGCAGAGAACAACAACTGTATTCACTGCCACATGCCCCCATCGGCAAGTATCGATATCCCCCATATAAATATTACGGATCATTATATTAGTCGAGACAATATCCGTGGACAAAAAAAAGAGGGAGCTCAAAATCAGGGGCCACCCAAGTTTTTAGGCTTGCAGGCTCTCACCAAGAAAAATCCAACGCCGCTCGATATGGCCACAGCCTACCTGGCACTTTATGAAAAATATGTACCCGCAGAAATCATGCTGGATTCAGCCCGATATTATATCAATCGGGCAGACCGGGAGCAGCAAGCTACTTTTCCGGCTTTAGTGCAGTATTATTACCTAAGGGAAGCTTACGACTCCATTACCCTGTTGAAGCTACCTTCTACCCCTTTGGATGCCTGGACAGACTATCGAATTGGAGAAGCTTTCTACCAACAGGGAGATGCTCCCCAAGCCCTCAAATTCTTTAACCAGGCCTGCGACCTGCAAGCACTCAATCTGGAATTTCTCGAAAAGCGCGGACTGGCAGAAGCGCTGGTCAATAAACCTGAAGAAGCAAAAGAAACATTTCAGCTGGTATTGAGCGAAAACCCAAATCGTCCGATCGCCCATTGCAATCTCGGGTATTTACTCGTAGTATCCGGAGACCTCGAAGGTGCTGCCCGTCATTATCAGAAAGCCATTGCCCTTGATCCGGACTACGAACAGGCTTTACTGAATATGGCTGCGCTCCGCCTCCAACAAAATCGAAAACCGGAAGCACTAAAGCTCCTCGATCGGGTGTTAAAGAAAAATCCGGCGAACCAACAAGCCAGCGCTGCCAGGGAGCTGATCCTGCGGTAAAAGCCATTTGGGCAACAAGGACATATTACACTTTTTTATAAAATGTATAATATATCTCGATTTTTTTAATAATATCAAAATGGAACTGGTTTTTCCTTGTTATCAATTATAATATTACCATTTACCTTTCAATTTGTACCGCTTCGTCATTTAGAGCCGTTTTGGCAGGCAAATCCAAACGGTGTATCTAAGAAATAGCTATCTTTATCAAGCCTTAGTTCCCTAGGGGAAAAATTATGCGGCATACAAGATCCCATGACGACCCGAAGCTCGTTGAGCTCGTAAATAAATTCGAAGACGCCTCTTTACAAGGAGAGCCGGTCTTTTTCGAACACGACGAGTTTTCCGACCTCATTGACTACTACGAATCGGAGTTTCTTCCCGAGCGAGCACTCGAAGTATGTAAGTGCGGCGCTGTTCAATACCCATATACTTCTACCTTTCACCTTCGACAAGCCATGATCCTGCTGGACATTGGCCAAAAAGACGGAATTCTGGACCTCTTAGACCAGGCTGAGAGTTTATCACCTGTCGCACTGGAACCAAAACTGCTGCGTGCAGAAGCACTGGCAGCTGCCGGAAGGTTTACAGAAGCAAGTCGCATTTTAAAAGACTTGCAAGCCAAAGTAATTTTGAATACTGATTGCAGCCTGGTTTACTTATATCAGGCGCTTTTATTTGAAAAGCAGGAAGATTATCCGAAAATGTTTGAGACGCTGAAACGGGCGCTCGAGGAGGATTCTTCCAATCAGGAAGCGCTTGACCGAATGTGGATTTGCGTAGAATTGTCTAAAAACTATGAGGAGAGTATCCTCTTCCATGAAAAATTATTAGATCAGGATCCATACTCGTATAAATCCTGGTACAACTTAGGACACGCCTTATCCTATTGCGGCCGATACGAAGAAGCTGCTGATGCTTTTGAATACAGCTACTTAATTCAGGAGGATTTTGAATTTGCCTACCGCGACTGTGCCGAAATATGCCTTGAAATACAGGATTTTAACCGGGCATTGAAGTGTTATTCGGAGGTAATGGAACGCTTTGATGTGGATGCCGACCTCCTGCTGCGAATCGGCCAGTGTTATATGGCGACCGAACGCTCTGAAATTGCCCGCAAATTTTTCCAGAAAGCTATACGGCTGGATAACCACTCTGATGAAAGTTATTACCACCTGGGAGAATGCCAGCTGGAAGCCGGAGAATATAAAGCAGCTATTAAAACATTCAAGCAGGCCATCCGCCTGGAAGACCGTCGGGAAGAGTATTTTTCCGGTCTGGCAGAAGCATATTACCAGGTTGATGACCTGGAAAAGGCAGAATTACACTTTCAATCAGCTACCGAAATTGCGCCTGAATTATCCGAATATTGGATACGCTATGTTGTTTTTCTACTGGATACCGGACGCCTAAAAGATGCATTCGAAACACTGGACCAAGCCGAAGAACATGCGGTAGGAACCGAATTTATTTACTGCCGGGTATGTTTATTGATTGCTGCTAAGCACAGATCCGAAGCCCTGTTCCTCCTGGAGGAAGCACTCATGGAAGACTTTTCCCTGCGCAGCGAGTTGTTTAATATTTTGCCGGAATTGGAACTGGATCTGGAAATTCAGGCCGTGATTGAGACTTTTCGGCCGACCTAATAATACACTCGCCCTAAGACTTCTTCTTCTCTTTACTTTTTACCGCTGCGTAATAAGCGGCACCAATAGCTCCGGCTTCATTTTTCAAATGAGCTGGTTTTACCTTTGTTTTCAGGTCCAGCATTTTTTCGAAAAGGTCGAATTTTTTGCTGGCACCTCCGCCCAGCAGGATCAGGTCGGGCGATAGAATGCGCTCTATTTCCAGCAGGTATTTATTAAACCGGACGCCCCAATCTTCCCAACTTAGTTCTTCCCGCTTCCGGGCATTGCTACTGGCGTATTGTTCTGCGATCATACCGTTCATTCGGATATGTCCGAACTCCGTATTTGGGAGCAGGTAACCGTTTGAAAACAAAGCGGACCCCAAGCCAGACCCAATAGTGATGAGCACCAGCGTTCCTTTTACGCCCTTGCCTACGCCAAAATGTACACAGGCCAGACCGGCAGCATCCGCATCATTTACAGCCAGCACTTTTTTGCCGGTACTTTTGCTAAACAAGGCTTCAATATCCGTTCCGATCCAGGACGGATCGATATTCGCGGCGGTCATCGCCTTGCCGTTTTTCACGATAGACGGAAAACCTACTCCAATGATTTTCCCCTTGTAGGATAGGGCTTTGGTGAGTTCTGCAACCACCTCTGCCATACTATCAGGCTTTGCCGGACTGGGAGTTTCCAGGCGCAGACGCTCTGTCAGCAATTCGCCGGTTGAAACATTGATAATAGCTCCCTTTATTCCGGAGGCTCCAACGTCAACCCCCAGAATTTCCTGATTTTTCATAGGTGTGTGATTCTTGACAAATTAATAAACAGGCCGCACCTTAATCCGAATGTCTTCTACGGGTCGGTCACCCGGGCCGGTTTGCTGATCTGCAATTTTATCAATTACATCTAATCCCTCGATGACACGGCCAAATATCGTGTATTGCCCATCCAATTGGGGCGCCCCCCCATATTTAAGGTATGCCTCCCGCTGGAAGGTAGAATACCGAAAACCGGTTCGACCTTCCATATCATTCAGAGATTCTTCCGTTTGTGGTCGGCCTTGCACGATATAAAACTGCGATCCCGAGGAGCGCTTTTCCGGGTTAACATCATCCGGTGTGCGCGCTGCCGCAAGCATACCCTTTAAATGCACCAGACTGTCAACAAATTCAGCTGGCAGGGTATATCCGGGACCACCCGAACCCAGTGCCTGATCCGGCTTTGCATTGCGGCTTTTCGGATCGCCTGCCTGAAGCATAAATCCGGCAATAACCCGGTGAAATAACTGATCATCATAAAAGCCTTCAGATGCCAGCTTGACAAAATTATCCCGGTGCTCCGGTGTTGAATCATAGAGCTGAACAACCATATTCCCATAATCGGTCTCTATCTCGACCAGACACTTAACTGGTGGCCCAACTAAAACAACATCATTAAACACATCAACTCGTTCGCCCTTACGCACCTCTAAACGCACTTCATAGCGTCCGGAGTTGGCATAGCGATGCATCGGCATAGCCTCTGTACTCGATTGCCCATCTCCAAAATCCCAGAAATAAGAATCCGCATGCTCCGACTCATTCACAAAAGGAATAAGAGCCGGAGCAAGCGGATATGTTATATCCTCGCTTAAACTAAAGCGGGCAATCGGGGCACCACAGGAAGCGGCGAGTACAGCCAAAAGCAGTATGCCCATTCCAATATAAGTGCCATTCATTTTAAATAAAATACGTTCCTGAAAACCCCGCATTATTTAATCATCCGGATTTTCATGCGCACAGGTTGAACCGGACGATTAGCAGCAGCGGTTTGCACTGCGGCAATTTTATCAATAACGTCCAGGCCTTCGATCACCATACCGAAAACAGTGTATTCCTGGTCCAGGAAGGGTGTTCCGGGCGTATTAGCGTATGCCTCGCGCTGCGCCTCCGTATATTTCATGCTTTTTTGGCGCTCTAATCCATCGAGCATAGCCGCATCTACTGCCTGGCCCTGAACCAAATAAAACTGCGAACCAGAGCTGGCTTTCGCCGGATTTACCGCATCCCCCTGTCTGGCTGCGCAAAGCGCTCCTTTAACATGAATAAGTTCCGGAACGATTTCAGCAGGTACGGTATATCCCGGACCACCACCACCTAAAGGCTGTTGGGCATTTGCTTCCCGCGAATCAGGATCTCCGCCCTGAATCATAAAACCACTAATCACCCGGTGGAATAGTAAATCGTCGTAGAATCCTTCTTCTACAAGTTTCACAAAATTATCACGGTGTTGCGGAGTGAGATCCGACAATTCAACCTTCATGTTGCCGTACTCGGTCTCAATTAACGCGATTCGGGTAGAAGATCCACATGAAGCCGCGAGCCAAACGAAGGCGGCCAAGCCACCAATGATCAATTTTTTCATAAACTAAGTTCTATTTTATTCTTCTTCTGAAATGCCATTTTCCGCTTCCCATTCATTGAAATAGCGGATAATATTTTCTTTTAAAACCACTGACTGGTCTTTAATGCCTTTTACACTAAAAGGTTTTATGATATCATAATGTGGCCAACCATCGGCATCACGTCCCTTAAAAGCATAATACCCGTCATAACTCAACAATCGACAGATTGCCACATGCATCAAATCTTGCTTCTCTTCTTTGGTAAACCGGGATTTCCAGCGCCCAAGCTCCTGCACCCCTACCAGAAAAAGAATGGCGTTCAAGTCGGGCAATTCCTTTCGGCCTAATTGATCCTTAATCAGATGCCGAACCCGCAACCATTCAAAATCCAACGACCAGTCTTCCTCCATCTTCTACCATCTTTTCTGAAAAGAAACACAAATATACAAATCCAGACAATCCCCGGCTACTCCTCCCGAATGATCGCCGGTACCCGCATCGCTCGCCGCGCCGGAAGCAGGGAAGCTAAAAAGCCAATGGAAATAACTGTCACAGCAATAACTGAAAAATCAGCCAGCCGGAGGCTAACAGGATAAGCCGTTACCACAAAACCCTGCGGAATAGAAATCAATCCGTTCGGAAGATTAATATGGAGCAGATATAAGCCTATCGCCAGAATGTATCCAAGTATCATCCCCAGAAAACAGAGCATCAAACCCTGTGAGAGAAAAATATTGCGCACACTAATATCCGTTGCGCCCATTGATTTGAGAATAGAAATATCTTTTTGCTTCTCCAGTACAATCATCCACAAGGCACCAATCATATTGAAAGCGACCATCAGAAGCGTAAGCGAAAGAATAGCATAACTCATCCACTTTTCAATATTCATCAACTTCAAAAAAGCCTCATCTTGCTGATAGCGGTTTCGAACGATAAAATCTGGTCCTAAAATAGCCTGGATACCATTCGCAACAGTCGATTCACTGGCACCGGGCTTTAATTTGATTTCCAGTGCACTGACCTGCCCCGGCATGCCCATCAGGGAACGGGCAAATTCGAGCGAAGACAGCACATACTGATTATCAAAATCCTGCTGGATCACAAAGGTCCCACCCGGATAAACAAACTTCTTACGAAACTGATTCTCCATCGGACCGACCCGATTCTGCTTGGGCATGTATATAGAAACGGTTGTCAGTACCTTACCCAAATTCACGGAAAGTTTATTGCGCATCCCCACGCCCAGAACAGCAAAATCCCGCCCATCTTCTTCAAACAGGTACCGCCCTTCCCGGATGGTAGAATCAATTCCGGTCACCTCATGGTAGTAACGATCTACCCCTTTTAATATCCCAAAGTCCTGGCTGTTTTCATATTCAAAAAAGGCCACCTCCTCCAGAGATTGCGACACAACTGCTACGCCTTCCAACTTCCAAAGTTCAGCAAGCTGAACCGAATCCGGTTCAAAGGTTTTCCCCTTCGCCGGAACAACTTTGATGTCTGGATTAAAATTGCTGAACAAGCCCGTAATCAGGTCTTCAAAACCATTAAAAACCGACAGAACCAAAATAAGCGCAGCAGTACCAATGGTAATCCCCAGGATGGAAATTCCGGTAATAATGTTAATCGCGTTGGAAGACTTTTTGGCGAAAAGATATCGCCGCGCAATACGCAGAGGCCAATTCATTCGGCGAAGTTACACCGCAATAGCAGTAGTACCAAATGATTTCCATTTCAGACAAAAATCATATATTTAAGCTTTCAACGCTCCCAAAACCTGAAAGGACCTTTATCGTCCTTTTAAAACGAATCCACTCCCCCTAATTCCCCCCTTTAGTTCGTTCCGTTTTTGCGTAAATAAAAAGTTTCCCAAGCAAACAACACATGATTAATCAAGCACGCTTCAGCTTAACCGTAGCCTGTTGGCTTTTTGTATTCATTTCAGGAATCTTCGGACAGCAACCTATACACCCTCTGATCCATAGCGCAAATGAGCATCCAGCCTGGCGATACGCAGACCAGACCCTGACGGATTATACAATACTCCGGGCTTCGGATGTGCAACTCACTCCCTGGCAGGATCAGGAGGAAATCCTGATCAATCTGTTTCCTGACCAAGCCTTTTTTGTCCAAAAAAGTACGCGGAGAGGTCTATCCGAATGGCTCGGAAGCCTGGATCGGCCGCCTGGAGGACCAGGACTTTGGCTATGCTGTTTTCGCACAAACCGAAGGCGTTTTTTGGGGCAAAATCCAAACAGACGCCGGCGAAGTATTTCTCTTGAAGCCCCAGCCGGAAACAGATCATTACCAACTCCTGCAAATAGACGCAGGGAGTGCCGGTGACGAGAATTGTGAAAAAATCACGCCCAAGACCCCGTTCAACGGACTCCCGGAACAGGATCAATCCTCCCAACGAATTGTAGGTGTTTGTGATGCCGGCGCAACTTGCAGCGCACTGACACTCGATATTCTGGTGGTCTATTCCCCAAGTGCCCGTACCGCATTGGGAGGGTCTGATGCTGCTGCCCAGTCGGCAATTGCCATGGCTGTCGCCGAATTAAATACTATTTGCGCCAACAGTAATGTAACACACAACTATGCGCTGGCCCATGCCGCAATGGTCACTTATACCGAGTCTGGGTCATTCAGTACAGATCTGGATCGATTGGAAAATGCGAGCGACGGCATACTCGACGAGGTCTATGATTTACGTGATTATTACTACGCTGACCTGGTTTCCATGGTTTTAAACACTGGTGGCTGCGGACTCGGCAATGTAAATGTCGATCCAAATAATTTTTATTCCCACTCCGCATTCAGCTGTGTGGATGATGTATGCCTGACTTCCAACCTGTCCCTGTCGCATGAATTAGGCCATAATGTGGGATTCCGGCATGACCGCTATGCCTATTCTTCTACTCCGAGCAACGTATGCAGCTATGCCTGGGGCTGGGTAAATCCGGAAGGTTTTGCAGGCGGAGCCACATCCGCCGAAAGGTGGCGAACAGTCATGGCCTATAATTCAGAATGTTCGGATGCGGGATTCAATTGTACCCGTATCCCCTACTATTCCAACCCAACCGTAACCTATAATGGCGATCCTACCGGGTCTGCTATCGGGAATTCGGATGAGGCATATAACGCCTACCTCCTGAATCGTTCTGCCTGCCTCGTGGATGCGTTTCGGGTACCTGTCATTTGCGGCAGCGGCTGCACCTTTTACCAGGGCTCGGCCAATTACAACACAAATACGAGTAGTGGCCCCGGCAATACTACAGATGTGGTCATCACCGAAAGTTTTATTCCGCTAACCGGAGGTTCGGGTAGCCTGGATGTGTGCGTCTATTATCGTGGAGACCACAGCGGGGGCACAGAGACTTTCAATGTAAAAGACGAAAATGGGAATACCCTGGGCCAGACAATCGCATCCAATGATTGCGTCATTCCTACCCGGGTTTGCTTTTCGGTAAATGAAGCTACCTATAACAACTGGATAACGGATGGCTCGATCACTATTTCACTCGACCCGACTTCCACCGCAATTAATCCAACTCTCTGCTCCGGCTACAATCGTGTCTCTGTCGAATTACTCGTAAACCAGGGTGCGCTGCCGGTAGAATTTACCCGCTTCGAAATAATCCCACAGGATTTTCAATTACTCCTGGAATGGGAAACTGCCACGGAAATAAACAATGATCATTTCCTGATCGAGCATAGCCGCACTGGTTCAGATTTTCAAACAATTGGCAAGGTAGGTTCTCTGGGAGATGCCACCCTTAGCCAGACATACCGATATCCCTTTCAAAATCCGGAAGCAGGTATCCATTATTTTCGGATTCGGCAGGTTGATCAGGATGGCACGTTTAACCTCACAGATGTGCGCTCTATCCGGATTGAAGCCCCGGAGTCTGCACAATTTCAGGTGTTCCCAAACCCCTCCGATGAGGTGTTTTTTATTCGTAGTAATACAAAAACCGACTGGCAAAAATTTCGGGTAGAACTATTCGATTTTGCCGGAAAACAAATATCCGTAGCTACACAGATCAGCGACGGAAACATCACACTTCAGGCAGGCGATTGGCCAAATGGTTTGTATTTTGTCCGGATAAGCGATGCCGAAACAGGCAAGGTACTGGATGGCATTTCTGTGGTAAAAAGATAAACGCCGGGCCTGCTTAAACAAGCCTAAACCGACCTCCGGCTTCTGCTAATTTTTGGCAGAAGCCGGATCATTATTTCATCAAGGCCTGAAATCCGGTATCTTAGGGGAGAGTCAAAAAATCAAGCCTCATGTTTTCTCTGCTTGAGTCTTCAAATCACCAAATCTCCCAATTATGCGATTCACTTTACCTGGCATTTGCCTCTTGTTTTCTGTATTTGCCCACGCCCAAAATCCGGTTTTCTCCGGAATTTCACTCAAAAGCCATTCTTCACCAACGCTGGATCAAAATTTTACCGAATACCAGGTTTACGAGATAGACTTTGACCAAATTGATCAGTTTGTCAAACAGGAAGGTGGAAAACGATCATTTGGCTTACAACTGGGCAATGAATACAACTGGCAGGTAGAAATAATTGAAAACGATCTGCGTGCCTCCTACTTTTTAATGCGTGAGCGCCGCTCCGATGGCGATCATTATTTCCCTAAAGAAGAAACGGTCACCTATGCCGGCAGTCTGGCAAATGATCCGGAAAGTGTAGTCCGACTTACCATTGATCAGGGCTTGTTATTCGGCTATATTGAATCCGGAAAAAAGACCTGGTATGTAGAACCGCTGCACTACCTGATCGATGGCGCTGCGACCAATCAAATGGTGGTTTATGAAAAGAGTGCTGTTATCCCACATCCGGGAAATATGTGTGCCATGTTGGAAACAGAAGAACACGGACACCAAATCACCATCCCTGAAAGTACCCAAAGAATTGCCGGCGAATGTTTTGTGATCCGGCTGGCCCTGATGTCAGACGGACACATGTTTCCAAAATACGGCTCGACTCCGGCCATAGGCAATCGCTTACTCGGGATCATCAACAATGTCCAGGGAAATTTCATTGACATTTTTTCAGATAACTTCATTTTTGAAATTACCGAGCTCTACGTAATTACTGCTGCCAGCCTGGATCCCTGGCAGCAGCCAACAGATGTCCCTTCCCAGATGGCCAACTTTTCCGGATGGGCACCAAACGGCTTTTTATTTCCCCATGATCTCGGCCAGCTTTGGTCTAATCGACAGTTTCAGGATGGCGTGCTCTTTGGTGCCGGTATTCAGGCAGGCGCCTGTGCGGAGCCGCCAAATGGATACAGCCTCGTCATAGATTATTTCTTTAATGCAGATCACCTCCGAAGAGCTTCCGCGCATGTGATTGGCCACAACTTCAATGCCACCCATGATAATAGTTCGCCGGCCACCATCATGTCAGCTCAATTTTTCAATACGGCCAATAATTGGTCTGAACAATCCATTTTAGAAATAAATGCCTATACCTCAACCATAGTCTGCCTCGAAAAATGTGAGCCTACACCGGTCATTCCGAGTTTTACGTCTAATATCAGCCAGCTGTGTTCCGGAAGTATGGTGACTTTTTATGACCAGTCCAGCGGTGCTCCTGAAACCTGGACTTGGAGCTTCCCGGGGGGTACGCCTGCTACTTCAACCAATGCCAATCCTACAGTAACTTATAATGCTCCGGGGTCTTATAGCGTATCTCTGACGACTACCAGTCCCACTACCGGCACCCAGACTTTGACCATTCCCAACTTTATTACCGTCTCTCCGGGCAATGGTTCTGATTTCTTCTACCTCCAGGGATTTGAATCCGGCCTCAACGGCTGGACCATCAACAACCCGGATGGAGCTGTAACCTGGCAATTGGGCTTCGTGCCCTCTGCGCGACAGGGTGCAGGTGCTGTCATGTTTATGGATAACGCAGCCTACAATGGTTCGAATCACCGGGACGCGCTGATTTCGCCTGTATTTGATTTTACAGGACGCGATATGATCAGCCTGGAGTTTGATCACGCTTACGCGAAAAGAACGCTCAATAATACCGACTCTCTGCTAATCTATGTTTCTACCGACGGGGGAATTACCTATCCCGACAAGGTATTCACAGGAGTGGAAACAGGCATAACGGGCAACTTTGCAACCCGGCCCTTCTTACCGGAAGTATTCTTCCCCTTAACTTCTGAAGATTGGTGTTTTGACGGAAATTACGGTTCATCCTGTATTTCTGTTGATCTGTCAGACTATGCACAAGCTCCAAGTGTGCGGATAAAGATTGAAAATGTTGCCTTTTATGGAAACACGCTTTACCTGGACAACATTCGGCTGATCAGTGACTGTTATGTCCCTGTTACCCCAATAGCAGATTTTACCGGCACACCGACCTCCGGATGCGCCCCCTTGGTGGTACAGTACACAAACATGTCACAGAATATTCCGACCAACTATATATGGAGTTTCCCCGGCGGAATCCCGGCGTCGTCCACCCTCCCGAATCCGCAGGTGGTTTACCCGAATACCGGCTCTTTTGACGTAACCCTTACAGCCATTAATGGCGCTGGCTCTAACACGGTCACCTTCCAGGATTATGTGGTAGTTGACAATTTCCCTTTTGCCAGTTTTACTTATACGCTGATCGGCAATGCCATCCACTTCACAAACACCTCTTCCATGAATGCCACTACCTTTCTGTGGAGTTTTGGAGACGGCAATTTTAGCACACAAGAAAATCCGATTCATGTCTATGATGAAGAAGGATTCTACCAGGTATCACTCACGGTATCCAATGCCTGTGGTAGCAATACTTTTTTCAGTGGCTTGCTGTACCTGCTTCCGCCGGAAGCCGACTTTACAGCCGAACCGACAGATGGCTGTACGCCACTGACAGTACAATTTACAGACGAATCATCCGAAACAGTGGTTGCCTGGCAGTGGGCATTCCCGGGTGGCACCCCTTCCAGTTCCAGCGAACCAAATCCGGAAGTAACCTACAACGATCCCGGCACCTACGATGTCACGCTCATTGTTTTTAATCCGATTGGATCGGACACATTGAGTATGCCCAATTTCCTGACGGTGGACGAAGGCCCCGTTGCCGGTTTCCTTCTGGCTGTTGATGAAAATACCGTTGACTTGACCAATACCTCCACCAATGCCACCAGCTATCAGTGGAGTTTTGGCGACGGAAGTACCAGTACCGAAACAGATCCTTCTTACTCCTACCCGGAGGATGGAGAATACCTCATTACACTCATCGCATCGAATGATTGTGGGGCAGACACCACCTTTTTGCCGGTGGTCATTTCGACTCAACCGCTGGCAGATTTCTCTGCCTCGCCGACTGCCGGATGTGCCCCATTGCTTGTTGACTTCACCAACCTGTCTTCCGATAATTCGGAAACCTTCCTTTGGGAGTTTCCGGGCGGTGTGCCGGCCAGTTCAACAGCTATTAATCCGACAGTAAGCTATGATGTGGCAGGCACTTACAGCGTCACCCTGATTGCAACAAACAGCTCCGGAAGTGACACCCTGACCCTGACAGATTTCATAAGCATCGATGATATTCCGGATGCTTCTTTTACAACGATCACGACCGGATTGACGGTCGATTTTACCAATACCACCACCAATGCCACAAGTTATTTCTGGGATTTTGGCGATGGTAATAACTCCACCGATGTCAATCCTTCCTATACCTATTTACTTGATGGCGTCTATGATGTGGTGCTCATTGCCACCAACGATTGCGGTTCCGACACGCTCACGCAGGAGGTTTCGGCAGGAGCTGCCCCAATTGCGGCCATTATGGGTAAAAACACAGAAGGCTGTCTGCCGCTACAGGTAGAATTTTTTGACGAATCCATCGGAGCTGTTGACAGCTGGTCCTGGACTTTCCCGGGTGGAACACCGGCTACCTCGACAGCAGAAAATCCGGTTGTTGTTTATAACACAGTAGGCGTATTTGATGTCACCCTTTCCGTAAGTAATGCACTGGGTACCTCTACCATTACCGAAACCGGACTTGTAGTTGTTTCGGATGTGCCGGTTGCCGGTTTTACCACTGCTACAAACGGACTGCAAGTTGATTTCACCAATACATCTGTTTATGGGGATACCTTTGAATGGAATTTTGGCGACGGCAATCTCAGCAACCAAAGTGATCCGGGCCACCTGTATGATGCAGATGGCGATTATCTCGTCACCCTCATCGTAACCAATGAATGTGGATCTGATACAGCTACACAAATGGTCTCTGTGCTTATTGCGCCGGTTGCCGACTTTGCCGTTAAAAACGGCGAAGGTTGTGTGCCCTTCGAAGCAGAGCTGATTGATAAATCTACCGGAACCATTGACACCTGGTTTTGGGAATTCCCCGGTGGCATTCCGGCAACTTCAAGCGATCCGAGTCCGGTGGTAATTTATAACGCAGCAGGCGTTTATGACATCACACTTACCGTAAGCAATGCTGCGGGCAGTAATTCAATTACCCAAACGGGCATTGTAATTGTTGGCGATGTACCAAGCGCAGATTTTGACTTTAATCTAAACGGCTTACAGGCTGCTTTCACAAATTTATCGCAAGATGGATTGACCTATGACTGGGATTTTGGTGACGGAGAATTCAGCACTGATGCAGATCCCTTTCACAACTATACCATGGACGGAGAATACCTCGTTAGCCTGATCGTGACCAATGATTGTGGGGCAGATACCAGCACTCAGTTGTTAAGTATCGTCACGCCACCAACTGCGGCCTTTTCGGTGCAAAACAATTTTGGTTGCGCCCCGCTGGAAGTGTTGTTTAGCGACGAGTCTTCCGAAAATGTAACGGGTTGGGCATGGAGTTTCCCGGGTGGTACACCAGCTACCTCCACTGATCAAAATCCGGTTATCATTTACAACACCGCCGGTGTTTACGATATAGCCCTGACGGTCACAAATGCCGCGGGCGAAAGTTCGATTAATGTTGGTGCGATCGTTTTTGTACAGGATGTGCCCAATGCAGATTTCACGAACGTGGTTACCGGTACCCTGGCCGAATTTACAAACAATTCAACAGATGCCAATTCCTATGAATGGCAATTTGGCGATGGCAATACGAGCGATGAAGACAACCCGGCCTACACCTACGACATGGATGGCACCTACGAAGTACTGCTCATTGCCACCAATGATTGTGGGGCCGATACAAGTACCCAGATTGTAATAATCGAGACACCTCCAACAGCGGGTTTCTCGGCAGAAACAACGATGGGCTGTGTCCCCTTGCTTGTACAGTTTACCGACGAGTCCTCCGAAAATGCAACAAACTGGAATTGGAGTTTCCCGGGAGGGGACCCTCTGACATCCAACGAGCAAAACCCCTTGGTGACCTACAATACAGCGGGCACCTATGATGTCACACTGGAGGTGTTTAATGGTGCCGGCATGAGCACTGTTACCCAATCTGCCCTGATCGTGGCAGGCGATGTACCGGAAGCCGAATTCACCAGTACGGTAAATGGTTCGCAGGTTGATTTCATGAGCACCATAAGCGGCGCAACAGAAATCCTTTGGGATTTTGGCGATGGCAACATGAGCATGGAGGAAAACCCATCTTACACCTATCTGGCAGATGGCGTTTATGTGGTTACACTGACGGCTACCAATGATTGTGGTTCGGTGACCCTTGAAGAAACGATCCTCATTTCTACCCAGGTGCCTGTGGCTTCCTTTGGTGCCGGACAAACAGCTGGCTGCATTCCGTTTACGGTCACCTTTGAAAATTTATCCACCCTGAATCCGGAGAGCTTTGAATGGCAATTCCCCGGTGGCGACCCGCTAACATCAACCGATGAGAATCCGACCGTGACCTACAACAATGCCGGACAGTATGATGTAACGCTTATTGCCTTTAATGCAAATGGCAGTGACACACTCACCATTAGCAGTTACATCAACGTAGAAGAAGAACCGACAGCAGACTTCAGTTCGGTAACGATGGGAAATGTGGTTGACTTTACCAATCTTTCGATCAATGCCGACACCTATCTGTGGGCCTTTGGAGACGGAAACCTGAGCATGGAGGAAAATCCAAGCTATTCCTACAATCAAATAGGCACCTTTAATGGTAGCCTCATTGCAACAAATGCCTGTGGTTCGGATACCGTCCTGTTTGAAATAGTGATAAACGTAGTGATCCCCACTGCCAACTTCACCGCTGAACTACAGGAAGGTTGTGTGCCACTTACCGTCCAGTTTTTCGATGCATCGGAAAATGAACCTACTGCCTGGAACTGGATTTTCCAGGGTGGAACTCCGGCTACATCGACCGAGCAAAATCCACTTGTCACCTACAATACGGCCGGTGTATTTTCGGTAACCCTGACTGTAAACAATCTGGCAGGCAACAACACCCTGGCTCAAAGTGGCTTCATAACAGTGGGCGATGTACCGACAGCAGGTTTCTCCTATGTTTCCGACATGACTCAGGTAAACTTTACGAATACCTCTACCGGTGCAACAAGTTATATGTGGGATTTTGGTGACGACAGCTCCAGCTCGTCGATCTCCCCATCACACACCTACACCGAAAGCGGCATCTATACCGTGGTATTGGAAGCGACCAACGAATGTGGTACGACAACCTTTACCCAGATGATCGAAGTAATCGTTGACAATATCAGTCAAATAGGTTTCCTGGATCGATTTGAAGTTTATCCAAATCCAAACAACGGGCAGTTTTACCTGGTTCTGGAAGGCAAAGACCTGCCTACACAGAAACTTCAGGCGACGCTCTTTACCGTATTAGGCCAGGTCATTTTGGAGGAGAATTTAAATATCACTACCAACAAATTCACCAAAGCATTTGACATTCAACACCTGGCAAAAGGGGTTTATATCCTGCGCCTTGGGGCGAATAATAAATTCGCTTATGTAAAGGTCATTGTGGATTAATTTTTGAATTTAAAAAAGGCAAAAGCCGATCTGATTGATTTCAGGTCGGCTTTTTTTTGGCTTATGCACCCTGGGGTTTATGCCCCAAAAAGGGGACCTGACAGGTTGCCGACCTGTCAGGTCCCTTTTCGCAAAAACCTGAAAAACAAACACTTATAAAATCAAACAGGTTGGCCACCTGACAGGTTGCCAACCTGTCAGGTCGGTTAGCAGCAGAAAATTGGGGTATCTGTTTTTGCAAAAATTCGAGCAAACTTATTTTTTCCTAAAATCCGACAAGCGGCATAGTATTTTGACGGAGCGGCCATAAATTGAGTAATTTGGAGCAGCGCCTAAGAACCTACCCTACTCTTCTATTTATAGTTAGATCCATCAAAACCACCAAACGAGCTGTTATGCGAATTACTCTACTAAGCATTTGCTTGCTTTTCTCCCTATACGCCCATGCCCAGCAACCCGTTTTTTCGGGTACAACACTCAAAAGCCAGGCATCTCCCACACTGGATCAAAATTTTACGGACTATCAGGTCTATGAAATGGATTTTGATCAAATAGACGCATTCGTCAAACAAGAAGGAGGCCTGCGATCTTTTGGTCTGCAATTAGGAGATGACTACCATTGGCAAATCGAAATCAGCGCAAACGATATCCGGGCAAAGGACTTCGTGTTGCGCGAGCGTGGCCCAAACGGAGATAATTTCTTCCCTAAAACCCAAACCATTACCTATCAGGGCACTCTTAGCAATGACCCCGAAAGTGTGATCCGACTCACCATAGATAAAGGCCTGTTTTTTGGCTATATCGAATCCGGAAAAAAAACCTGGTACGTAGAACCCCTGCACTACCTGGTCGAAGGTGGATCCACTACACAAATGGTGGTCTATGAAAAAGGCGCCGTCATCCCACACCCCGGTAATATGTGCGCCATGCTGGAAACAGAACAACACGGACACGAAATTGCTATTTCTGAAAATACGCAACGGGTCGTCGGACAATGTTTTGTAATCAGACTAGCCCTAATGTCTGATGGACACATGTTTACAAAGTATGGATCCACGCCAATTATTTGCAACCGATTAATCGGAATTATAAACAATGTCCAGGGCAACTTCCTCAATATTTTTTCGGATAACTTCATTTTTGAGATTACAGAAATCTATGTGATCACCTCCCCCAGTCTCGACCCCTGGCCGCAGCCAACCGATGTCGCTTCCCAAATGGCAAACTTTACCGGATGGGCACCGACAGGCTTTTTATTCCCACATGACCTGGGCCAGCTCTGGTCTAACCGACAATTTCAGGATGGTATATTATTTGGTGCGGGTATTCAGGCAGGTGCCTGCTCAGAACCACCAAATGGATATAGCCTCGTCATAGATTACTTCTTCAATGCAGACCACCTCCGAAGAGCTTCGGCACACATGTTCGGCCATAACTTCAATGCCACGCATGATAACAGCTCGCCGGCCACAATCATGTCGGGGGTGTTTTTCAATACCGCCAATAATTGGTCAGAACAATCTATCATGGAAATAAATGCCTTTATCCCGACTATTTCCTGTCTGCAAAACTGTGTAATAGAACCTGTATTTCCGAGCTTCACATCCAATATCACACAGCTGTGTCCAGGCAGTATGGTTACCTTTTACGACCAGTCGAATGGCACTCCCCTAACCTGGAGTTGGAGTTTCCCGGGAGGTACGCCTGCAAGCTCAACGAATGCCAATCCAACGGTCACTTATAATTCTCCGGGATCCTATAGCGTGACACTTACCACAACCAGCCCGACAACCGGCACCCAAACACTCACGATACCCAATTATATCAATGTAGCGCCAGGCAATGGCTCCGATTTCTTTTACCTGCAGGGATTTGAATCCGGACTCAACGGCTGGACAATCAGCAATCCGGATGGGGCCTTGACCTGGCAATTGGGCTTCGTGCCCTCCGCGCGTCAGGATGCGGGCGCTGTCATGTACATGGACAACGCTGCCTATAATGGTTCGAATCATAGGGATGCGCTGATTTCTCCGGTCTTTGATTTTACAGGACGCGATATGATCAGCCTGGAGTTTGATCACGCTTACGCGAAAAGAACGCTAAACAATATTGACTCGCTGTTAATCTATGTTTCAACGGATGGTGGTGCGACCTACCCAAACAAGGTATTCACCGGTGTAGAAACCGGGATCTCCGGCAATTTTGCCACCCGATTTTTTTTGCCCGAGGTCTTCTTCCCCTTAACTTCCGAAGATTGGTGCTTTGACGGAAACTTTGGTTCGCCCTGTATCTCAGTGGACTTGTCTGCATTCGCGCAAGCGACAAACGTTCGGATCAAAATCGAGAACGTCGCCAATTATGGCAATACTTTTTATTTAGACAATGTCCGGCTGGTTAGCGATTGTTATATGCCGGTGCCCCCGATCGCAGAATTTATTGGCGCTCCAACTGCCGGCTGCGCACCCATGACAGTGCAGTTTGCTGATTTATCGCAAAATATTCCGACCAGCTGGATCTGGTCCTTCCCCGGTGGCATACCGGCGGCTTCCACCAGTCCGAATCCGCAGGTAACCTATCCCGCCGCCGGCTCTTATGATGTGACGCTCACAGCCATTAACGGAGCGGGTAGCAACACGATCACACTCCAGGATTATATCGTGGTCGATAATTTTCCTGTTGCCGGTTTCACTTATGTGCTCAATGGTAATGTGGTCAATTTTACCAGCACTTCCACCAATGCAACAAGCTACCTGTGGGATTTTGGTGATGGCACCTTCAGCAGCATGCAGAATCCGTCGCACATATTCCCGGAAGACGGGTTCTACCTGGTCTCCCTGACGGTGACCAATGCCTGCGGTACCAATACCTTCTTCTCCGGTTTGCTTTATGTGCTTCCGCCGGAAGCCGACTTTTCGGCAGACCCGGTCGATGGCTGTACGCCCATGATAGTGCAATTCAACGATGAATCCTCCTCCAGTGTCGTAGGCTGGGAATGGGATTTCCCCGGCGGAGAACCGGCAAGTTCAGACGAACCAAATCCGGAGATCACGTACAATAACCCCGGCACCTATGATGTCACACTCATTGTGTTTAATCCGGTTGGCTCGGATACCATCACCTACACCAATTACATTTCGGTGGATGAAGGTCCGACGGCTGATTTCCTGGTTGTTGTAAATGGAAATATGGTTGATCTGACCAATAATTCCACCAATGCCACTTCCTATTTATGGGACTTCGGCGACAGCGGAAACACCAGCACCGATACAGACCCCGGCTACACCTACGCGGCAGACGGAGACTACCTCATCACCCTGATCGCAATGAATGATTGCGGGGCAGATACGCTTTCCATCCCGGTCGTTATTCTAACCCAGCCTACAGCCGATTTTTCGGCATCCCCGGTGGATGGCTGTGCACCGCTCAGTGTGGACTTCACCAACCTCTCCTCCGCTGATGCGGAAAGTTTTATCTGGGAATTTCCCGGCGGATTTCCGGCCACTTCAACAGATATTAATCCGTCTGTAGTGTATGTCAATTCGGGAGTCTATACGGTTGTGTTGATTGCCAATAACCCGACGGGCAGTGATACCCTCACCCAGACAGACCTGATCGTGGTCGATGATGTGCCGAATGCAGCTTTTAGTTCGGTGCCAACCGGCTTAACGATAGACTTTACAAATGCTACCAGCAACGGCAACACCTATGAATGGTTCTTCGGCGACGGCAATATGAGTACCCTGCCGAATCCTTCCAATACCTACGCGACAGATGGCGTCTTTGACGTGACGCTCATCGCAACCAATGATTGTGGAAGCGATACCATCATGCAGCAGGTTTCTGCTGGCGGGGCGCCAACGGCCGGCTTCTTCGGACTAAACACCGAAGCCTGCGTGCCACAGCAGGTCGAGTTTTTTGATCAATCGCTCGGCACCGTGGAAAGCTGGGAGTGGGCATTCCCGGGAGGAAATCCAAATACTTCTACCGACCAGAATCCGGTCGTTAATTATGATACGCCGGGTGTTTATGATGTCACCCTTTCCGTGACCAACACCCTGGGTACCTCCACCCTGACAGAAACAGGTTTTGTCATTGTCGGCGATATTCCAAGTGCTGATTTCACAGTTGCAGTAGCTGGTTTTCAGGCCGTTTTCACGAATACCTCGACCAACGCCAATGATTTCGAATGGTTCTTTGGCGACGGCAATATGAGCACACAAAACAATCCGACTTATAGCTACACCATGGATGGCACCTATACGGTCACCCTTATAGCAAGCAATGATTGCGGATCGGATACAACGACCCAGGAGCTGACGATTGCTACGCCTCCGATAGCAGGCTTTTCGGCAACGAATACAGCAGGTTGTGCGCCACTTATCGTGGAATATACAAACGAATCTTCCGAAAATGTAACGGGCTGGGCCTGGGAGTTTCCCGGCGGCACGCCATCCGCTTCAAGCGACCCAAACCCGATTATCACCTACAATACGGCGGGTGTATATGATGCGACTCTCACAGTGAGTAATAGCACCGGAGATCAGTCTATTACCCAATTTAGCCTCGTTGTAGTAGATGATATTCCACAGGCTGGTTTTACATCCGTAGTACTCGGATCACAGGCTGATTTTACGAATACCTCTACGAATGCCAATTCCTATGAATGGTTTTTCGGCGACGGTAATATGAGTATGGCCACGGACCCGACTTACACCTACGCGATGGACGGTAATTATTTTGTCACCCTGGTAGCCACCAACGATTGCGGACCAGATACCACCATCCAGAATGTAGTGATCGGCACCCCGCCTCTGGCCGGATTTACGGTTTCTAACACAAGTGGTTGTGCACCACTGGAGGTATCCTTTGCCGATGCTTCATCGGATAATGTTTCTTCCTGGTCCTGGGAGTTTCCGGGCGGTACGCCATCCGCTTCAAGCGACCCAAACCCGATTATCACCTACAATACGGCGGGCACCTATGATGTAACGCTTACGGTAAGCAATGTTTCCGGAGATAATACGGTTACGCAGTTTGGGGTCATCGTGGTGGAGGATATTCCGCAGGCCGATTTTGGTTTTGTTGTAAATGGTTTACAGACCACCTTTTCGAATACAACCCAGGCCGGAGACAGCTACGAATGGTTTTTCGGAGATGGCGGATTCAGCATAGAAACCGACCCCATCCACGATTATGCATTAGACGGTGATTACCTGGTGACCCTCATTGCCACCAATGACTGTGGCAGCGATACGACGCTCCAAAGTGTAACCATCAATACGCCACCGACAGGCGCATTTTCGGTGAGCAATAGCACCGGGTGTGCCCCACTGATCGTGACCTTCACAAATGAATCCTCCGAAAACGTAAGTAGCTGGTCCTGGGATTTCCCGGGCGGCACGCCATCCGCTTCAAGCGACCCAAATCCGGTTATCACTTACAATACAGCTGGTGTATATGATGTCAGCCTGACGGTTAGCAACAGTGCAGGCGAAAGCACCGTGAGCCAGACGGGTATCGTTGTGGTGGACGATGTACCGAATGCCGCATTTAGCAATGTCATAACCGGCCTAAACGTCGATTTTACCAATACCACCACCAATGCAAACGGGTACGAATGGCAGTTTGGCGATGGCGATATCAGTATGGATGTGGATCCGAGTCATGTATTTGACATGGACGGCACCTACACCGTGTTGCTGATCGCGATGAATGATTGTGGCAATGATACAAGCGCACAAACGATTACCATCCTGACCCCGCCATCTGCCGGATTTACGGTTGATCAAACAGTGGGTTGTGTACCCATGGTCCTTCAATTTAGCGATGCCTCCTCCGAAAACACGACTGCCTGGAACTGGAGTTTCCCCGGTGGCAATCCGAGCGTTTCTTCGGATCCCAATCCGATAGTTACCTATGATACGCCCGGCACCTATGATGTCACCCTCGAGGTATCAAATGGGGCGGGCACCAGCACCGTGACCGAAACCGCCTTGATTGTTGTCGGAGACATACCCGATGCCAGTTTCACCAGTTCCGTCACCGGAGCACAGCTAGACCTCCAGGCTACGATCACCGGAGCAACGGACATTCTCTGGGAGTTTGGCGATGGAAATATGTCGATGCTGGAAGATCCTTCCTACACTTATCCGGAGGATGGCATCTACCTCGTTTCATTGACGGTCACGAATGATTGCGGGTCGGCAACGATCACTGAAACCATTGTTATTGCCACGCAGATTCCGTCGGCTTCCTTTAGTGCGAATCAGACTTCGGGCTGTACGCCATTTATGGTCAGCTTTGAAAACCTTACGACCGGTGGTCCGGCAATTTACGCCTGGGATTTTCCGGGTGGCACGCCGGCCAGCTCTACCCTGGAAAATCCGGTCGTGACCTACAACAGTCCGGGGCAGTACCCGGTCACGCTCACTGCCACAAACGTCAATGGCGATGATGTGGTCACCCTGATTGATTACATCACCGTAGAGGAGGGACCAACAGCAGATTATTCGGCCGTCATCACCAATAATACCGTTGCTTTTACCAACCTTTCGGTGAATGCCGATACCTATTTATGGTCCTTTGGCGATGGCAACATCAGTACGGCCTTAAATACGAGTTACACCTACAATCAGAATGGCACCTTCAACGGCAGTTTGATCGCCACAAACGGCTGTGGCTCCGACACCATACCGTTTCAAATAGTCATTCAGATACAGATCCCTGTCGCCGACTTTTTCGCGGAAACGCAGGAAGGCTGTGTACCCTTTACGGTCCAGTTCTTTGATATGTCGGGCAACCTGCCTACCTACTGGAATTGGAATTTCCCGGGTGGCACGCCTGGCAGTTCCACCGAGCAAAATCCGGTCGTGACCTACAACACTGCCGGGAATTACAGCGTAAGCCTCACCGTCGGAAATGTAGCCGGTAGTAATGCCTTGTCGCAAAGTGGTTTTATCAGTGTGGGGGATGTACCGACAGCCAGTTTCTCGGCAAGCTATAACATGACGCAAGTCAGCTTTTCCAACAACTCCACCGGAGCCGACACATACCTCTGGGATTTTGGAGACGACAGTTCCAGTTCGCTGATATCGCCTATACACAACTACGCCGAAAGCGGCACTTACACCGTTGTACTGGAAGCCACCAATGAATGTGGCACCACCACCTTCACCCAGGTCATCGAAATCCTATTGGACAACATCCACCAGATAGGATTCCTCGATCGATTTGCGGTATATCCAAATCCAAACAACGGGCAGTTTTACTTACTCCTCGAAGGAACGGAGCTACCGGGGCAGCAGTTACAGCTCACCCTGTACACCGTATTAGGCCAGGTGATTTTAGAAGAGGATTTAAGCATCCCCACCAACAAATTCACCAAAGCATTTGACATACAAGATCTGGCGAAGGGTATCTATATCCTCCGCCTCGGGGCGAATAATAAATTCGCTTATGTAAAGGTTATTGTGGATTGATTATGGAAGGCATCCTATAATTCCAGGTGTCACCCCGACGGGGTTTAGATTTTGGTTTGTATGATTATCTACAAAGATTTATCTCCTACGGAGATAGCGTTCGTGTTTTAAATCACTGATTTGGCCGGGAATTTTTATTTGCATTTGCCCTATTAAATTATTCTATACAAAGAACTCCAGGGTTATACCCAAAGCGAAATGATTTGAGTCGTTTTCACTTGCCACTGCAGCTGTCCACTTTGTTTCGGGTATAGGAATCAACTTTTTGCTCCAGCGGAGCAATATCTTTGTAGCACTTCAAATGGACAGCATTTCTAAAGCTCCGTAGGAGCGGCACATTTCCTCCAACCCTTGACTCCTGTTTTATTTGGGGTAAACGGGGAGGTCAATGAGGCCTATACAAAGTGCCCACTTGTTATTTTGAAATCTTATTTGCAAATTGAGGAGTGGTGGGGGTTGATTTGAAATGAGGTTGTTATGTCTCCTGAGTTAAATGAATTATATTTAATCGTCTCATGTTATAAGGGTATGATTACCAAAAAACAGCAATCAACTATAAAGCGGGTATTAAGCCCTTTTCTCCCGGAATATATTGGTGTATTTGGTTCTTTTGCTCGTGGTGAGCAAGGACCAGATAGTGATTTGGACCTCCTTGTAAAGTTTGGCAAAAGACTTTCTCTCCTGGATTTAGTTGGATTGGAGCTGGATCTTACGGATGAATTAGGGATCAAAGTTGATCTGGTTACCGTAGGAGGGTTGAGTCCACTAATCCGCGAATATGTTGAAAAAGATTTGAAAAAGATTGCTTAATGGGGAAATCAGATTTAGTTTACCTAAAGCATATCAGAAATGCTATAACACAGATTCTGAGTTACACACATAGCCTATCTGAAAAAGATTTCTATTCGGATCAAATGGTAAAAGATGCTGTAGTCAGAAATTTTGAAATCATAGGAGAAGCAACTAAGCAAATATCAGAATCAACAAGACAAGCATACCCATCAATTGAATGGAGAAAAATGGCTGGAATGAGAGACAAACTCATACACGATTACATTGATGTAGATTACTTTATTGTTTGGCATACTATCTCCGATGTACTTCCCACCTTAGAATCTGAGATACTAGAAATAATCAAGATAAACGAAGCCTAACAAAATGCATTTGCCCGCTCCTTTCTTTAAGTCAATCACTGAATAGCACCGACCATTTTGTCTTGGCAAAAAAAATCTACCAATCCACAAAAACCCCTTATGGCCTCAGCTCATTGCTGCCGCGCCGAGTTGACTAATGAGCCTTTAAAAAATCGGGTAGGTAGTACCTGCGCCCGGAGCCTCCCCATCGAGCATTGCCATCCCGATCTCAGAGTAAAGTACTAGCAAGGAGCCCCTCCGCCTAAAAGCTACCCTTACGCTATCCAAAGGGCAAGCGGCTTGGGAGGCGACAGCAGATAGTTATCGGGATGATTTCCTGCCTGCCCGGCTTGTGCGAGCAAGGCAGGAGAAGGCCCCCCGGCAGGGAAGTATTAATTCCCCCCCTTCAAACATTGTCCAATTAAAATTTATCCCCTATATTGATTCCACAGAGAGATTAGTTCTAAAAAGAACTTTCAAAAAACGATCAAATGAAATCACAAGCGCTCCCTCGTGGCTTGGATTGTAGCCATATTTTTCTCTCTGTAGTTCTCCGATTTGGGATAGCTCACATCCTGTTTTTACTTGATTTTGGAAATATTATATTTTTTCGCCTTGAAATGCTTTATTATTAACATCTAATTGTTTCAAATCAGAGTGTCTTCAAGACTTTTTAGATTAATAGAATTACTTTACATTGTGTTGTAAAGTAATTCACTTGATTGAAAACACCTTTTTAAATACCATTGATGAATTCGGACATACAAATTCGGTTTAGAAAAACAACTGATGGGCCTGAGTCAAGGCTTGTAAAGGACTTTCTGAATAATATCAAGATATTTGTACAAGAAGACGGTTATGAGCATACAATACTAGAAGAAGCTTATGCAGAATTAGGTATTCCAGACATACTAATTGTAATATGGGATAAAAACCTGATCAAAAAATGGCCTAAAGAAAGAAACGAATTAACCAAATCTGACATTAAGATAATGCACCATATCTCCTCGTTTGGGAAAAAAGGTATATTAAAGGACTGCGTAACTTCTCAGTTGGGGTATTCTGACACAGAAATTTCTAAATCGCTAAAAAAGTTGGTTGATGCTGAACTAGTGGAAGAAAGGAATGAGCGAATAAAATCAATAAATATTGAAAACAATTTTTTCATTAAAAAAATAATTTCTGTTGAAGCTAAAATTAAAGACTTAAAGGGAGCAATCCATCAAGCTCAATTGAATGAAAATTTTTCTTCTCATTCTTATGTTTTATTTCCTAATGAAAAAATCAATTCCAAGATAAAGTCTCAGTTTAGCAATAAAATTGGCTTAATCGGACAAGAACAAGGGAAAACAATACTCAAAAAGAAAGCGATAAGAGGAAAGTTGCCAGGTTCTTATTTTTCATGGGTAATCAATGAATATGTTGGGAGGTTACTTTATAAATCACTGATATAATGTTTGACCAATTAAGCGATGTAAATCCACTTAAAATTGGTGGGCAGAAAGAAGTTTTTTCAGCTGTACACAGTACTTTTGGGGCCGTTGTTTATAAAAAGATAAAACCGAATGCTGATGCAGTTGAACGAACGAAAAGAGAAGTTAGAGCTGCATCTTTAATCAAATCTCAATTTGTTCCAAAAATATATGCCCATAACTGTGATGAAGATAATCCATCTTTCTTGTGGTTAATTGAAGAACGAATATCTGGGTCAACTTTACGCGAATTATTGAAGGAAGGACGTATTTTTAATATTAATGAAATCGTCAATTTCTTAAAAAGCATGCTAGCAATTACGATAGAAACAGAGAAAAATAACCTGGTTCATAGAGATATTAAACCGGATAATATAATATTAAATGATGAAGGTGAATTTTGGTTACTTGACTATGGTATTGCAAGGCATCTTGACCTTGAATCTATAACCGATTCCAACAGTCCATTTGGAGCATTCACGGTTGGATATGCATCTTCGGAACAATTCAGGAACTTAAAAAAAGAAATAGACATAAGATCGGATCTCTTTTCAATAGGAATTGTTTCGTATGAAATGATAAAAGGCGAGAATTTTTATATTTCGGGAACAGGGATGGATGTAATGAAAATTTTAAAAAAATTAGAAAATAGCTCTATCCCACCTTTATTAATCTCAGGTGATACGCAATTCCAATTATCAGCCTTTATTAAAATGCTTGGAGACCACAGAAGGACAAGGAGGCCTCGGTCAGCCAAAGAGGCACTGGAAATATTATCCACAATTATTGACACACTTAAGCTAAATTGAAATGGATTTATATATACAGTTTGGTTATGGTATGATGAGAATGTGTGAAGAATTAGTAGATAATTGGAACGATAGTACCGTCATCCTAAGTCCAAGAGATTTGAGTCAAGATCAGATGGATCGACTTTCAAATTCAATATTTGACAAAGGAGGAAAGGTAGTTTTAGATCCTCAATTTTATATCCCTAGAAGTGATCATACAAGATTAAATGCACATGGGTTTTGGCCAGAGGATTATCAAACTCAACTGTTTAACCAGAGTGTAATTAGCCAAATGTTAGAAGTTTTAAAGAATGAGTATAATGACAAATTAAATACATCATTCTTTATCACTCCAGGCATTTACAGTTCAGATATTAATGAAGATTGGTATAACCTAAATTCTATAATCTTAAATGAAGTTGATAAATTAAAAATTGAACAACCGAAGTATGCAACAATCTGTCTATCAAATGAAGTTGTTAAATCAGAAGAACTTATACATCTGGCATTAGAATATATTGAAGATTGGAATGTAGAAGGCATTTATCTTGTAGCTGAACCGCCAAACAATAACTACTTAATAGAAGATCCTATATGGCTTTTAAATCTATTAGATCTGGTTGCGGGTATTAAACTACAAAGAAAAAAAGTAGTTATTGGTTATGCGAACCACCAATTATTGTGTTTAGCATCTGCCAAAGCAGACGCTATTGCTTCTGGAAATTGGTTAAATGTTAGAAGTTTTAATACTGACCGTTTCAATGCACCACCACCAGATGGAGTAGGAAGAAGGTCTACATGGTATTATTGTCCCCAAGCTTTATCTGAATATCAGATACCAATGTTAGACATGGGGTATAGACTTGGCGTGAGCGATCAATTAGCTACGGATGCCAGTTTCAATTCTAGTTATTCAGATGTTTTATTTTCAGGCGCACAACCATCATCAACCAGTTATGGCGAAAGTGATTCTTTCAAACATTATCTTCAATGCCTTAGAACACAATCATTGAGATCTGTAAAGCCTACTTACGAACAAACGAAGCAATCAGTGAGGATGCAATTTGAGACTGCAAGTATGTTAACTGATTTCCTTCAGAATAATGGTATTAGAGGAAAAAATAGAGATTTTTCAAATGTAGTGGATTCAAGTTTAGCGGCATTAACTGCTTTCGACAAACTTCGAGGATTAAGATTAAATCATAGATGGGCCAATCTATAAAAGAGATATAAATTCCCCCTAATCTTTTTATTTACTGAAACAGCACAGAATCGAGTAGACGGCCTCGGCCAGTAAACTAGCCGAGGAGCGCCTCTCACACCACCGTACGTACGGGTCTCGCCTGCCTGCCTTGCGGCTTACTAATGGTTCAAGGCGTTACCCCTGCCCATAAGGGACTTGCACCGGCTAGATTAATCCATATCTTTATAGGGAACAGATGCCCATGCCGGGTACACACATCTCGGCTAAAACGGCAATATGGGCTATGCGCCCATACTGCGTTTAGCCGAGATGTTGAGCGCAATTAAAAGCAAAAGAATGAACTTAACTAGATCTAGTTCAAAATTAGATCCTGAAATTTTTCGAATTCTATTTGATCTTATTCAAGAAATAGAATGGATATCTTCATCTGTCGAAGGGCTAGTTGATTGTTGGAACTTATGTGATACACAAGCGCAACAAGATCTCATTTTGGATCTAGTTAAACGGATTGAGATGGTTACAAGTAAAGATTTAAAGATTCTTGGAGAAAGAACTGTGCGACAAATTGTTGATGAATGGAATTGTGACTCCAATACGACATACTTGGTTGCTGTCAGCGATGACTACGCCGCAGACGGATCTCAATTTTTTCTACAAAACATAAAAAATAAATTTTCAAATATTCCTAATTGGAAAGAGAGGAATTTCAAAAATTCAATTGGGGCAATTCATGGAATCCCAAATGGATCAACGGTGATACTCCTTGACGATTTTATTGGGACAGGTAAAACTATAATTAGGAAATATGATTGGGCAAAAAATGAATTTAAAGTAGCTCAAAAGTATAAGGTAAAGCTAAAAGTTGTTTCGATTGCTGGGATGGCTTTAGCAAGTGACAAATTAGATGCACTTGGTATAGATTATTATTTTCCAATAAAACTTGAGAAAGGTATTAGTGAATACTACCAAGGAAATGCTTTGAAAAAAGCTATTCGAAACATGGAATTACTTGAACAGAAGCTTTCCACGAAGTATAATAATTTGAAGTTACGAGATTTTAATTTCGGTTATGGTAAAAGTGAAGCTTTGTATTGTGTTGAGTCAACAAGTGTTCCAAACAATGTTTTTCCACTTTTTTGGTGGCCATTGCTAGTTGACAAAAGTAGTCGCATAACAATCTTTCAGCGGCTCCAATAAAGTAGATGAAGTATGAAGTCGTTTGAACGAATAATATTGAAAGAGATGTTTAGTAATGAAAAAAAGATACCGTTATTCTTTTTTCATGAAAAGTATATGTTGTCACCAGGTCAAATTGCTTTTTTTGTTAAAAAGTATTCCAAGGAGCAAGTGATTGCTGTGTCAGACGGAATGATATCATTGACAACAAGTGGACGGGAGTGGGTCTTAAATAATACGGCTAAGGTGTTTTATCGAAAGTCTACTCCAAAGTGGAAAAAAGTTCCCTTGGAGTTCAAGGGACCTTTTACTTTAAAAATAAACGAACCATATTTGTCATGGCTTAGTTATTCAGATATGGATAGTTTCTTGGAATATAAAAAAAACTTAGAAGAGGAGTAGGTACTAGCAACTTTGAGGCGATGTACGCCTTTATGATTGACGCTGGCGTTAGCCACGGGGTAGCATTTTAACTAATGCTACCAATTCTTCGAATTGAAAATCACCGGAGTTGATTTTATCAGAATCTATGATTAATAGAATAGTAGTACCTCTCCTCTTCAATTTATGAAACCATCAGAATCTATATCAAAATGGCATGATCTTCTCAAGGCAGCGCCATTGAACGAAGATCTTAAGGATGCCTTAAGTCTATACATTCGTTCAATAATTAAATCTGGTTTTCCTGTTATTCTTAATGTGGAACATTTGTCTCATTTAGTTCGGATAGAGTACATTTTTCTTAAAAGAATGATGAATTCATCAGAATCCTTTTATTATGAGTTCGAAATTCCTAAAAGGAGAGGAGGGAAAAGGGTAATTGAAAAGCCATATCCTACTTTGATTCTTGTTCAGAAATGGATTTTGCGCCATATTCTTCAAAAAAAAGCTGTTCATAGAAGCGCATTTGGTTTTGTTAAAGGCAAATCAATGATTGATAATGCAAAATGCCATATTAATGGAAAGTCGTTGCTTACAATCGATCTAAAAGATTTCTTTCCGAATATTAAGCTTCCAAGGGTGATTTCGCTATTTCAAAGAATCGGATACCCCTATCACATTTCTTATATTTTGGCTTCCCTATGCGTGAAAAATGGAAGACTTCCTCAAGGGGCACCTACCAGTCCTTATATTAGCAATTTAGTCACTCATAAATTAGATTCTCGCCTAGATAAACTTTGTGATAAGTTTGATATCTGCTATACCAGATATGCTGATGATATGGCATTTTCAGGAGGGACTATTAATTTGACATTTGTAAATTTGGTGAGAAGCATAATAGCTGATGAAGGATTCATTGTTAACGAAGGGAAAGTTAAGCTAATTCATGGGTTTGACAAGAGGAAAATAATAACAGGTGTCTCGATTAGCTCAAAAAAAACAACAATACCAAAGTCAACTAAACGAAAATGGAAACTTGAACTTTTTTATTTAATAAAGAATGGTCTTGATGCTCAAATGAAGGTTCTTAGAATTAATGATCCTTTATATCTAGATAGATGTATAGGCAAATTAAATTTCTGGTTGCAGGTGGAGCCTGACAATAAGTTCGCAAGGGCTTCATTAGATACTGTTACAGAAATGAAAAAACTGCGCTCAATCGAGTAGACAACCTCCCCCACTCAAAAAAAAACCGAAAACCCATACCCCATAAAATACAGATTATAAAAACCCACTAATCCACTCCTGCCACAAAAGCCGTAAACTCTACCTGACATCCATCGATCAAATTCTGCCCGAGACAAAATCAAGGCGCTGCGCGCCTAATAATTAAAAAAGTAAAAGGGTAAAAGTGCTAAAGGCTTAGTACCGGGCAAGCCGAAAGCCAATAAAGTAGTACCTGAAATTGGAGTAGTACCAGTCGCGGTATGAAACGGCACAAAAGTAATCGTCGAAGAACCAAGACCCGCCACGAACCACACGGCGATCTGAATAACCTCCTTTTACCCAGGCACTGCCGTCTTTTGGAATGCCCTGATAATTATCATGCCAATGATCTGCACACCATTCCCTTATATTACCGCTCATATCATAAAAGCCCAGTTCGTTTGCTTGTTTCAGTCCGACCGGCTTGGTCTCTCCGTGGCTATTTGTGTCATACCAGCCAACTTCTTTTAACTTATTACTTCCGGCATAACGAAGGCCCTGACTCACTCTGCCACCACGTGCGGTATATTCCCATTCTGCTTCACTGGGTAATCGGTAGTTTTGGCCGCAAATTTGATTCAGTTTTTCCAGAAAAAGCTGTGTATCATCCCAGCTCACCCGCTCCACTGGATTGGTTTTGCCTTTAAAGTTGGCAGGATTATCGCCCATTACAGATTGCCAGAGTTCCTGTGTTACCGGGTATTTAGCCAGGTAAAAACCAGGGACCTGTATTTTTTGGACTGGTTGCGTCTCGAGCCATTCAGTACTCCCCATCAGGAAGGCTCCGCCTGCTACTTTGATCATTTCAAAGGAAAGGCCGGTGGGTAGGGATTCTATGACAATTGGTGCATTCAAATTAATTAGTAATGGGGTTATCTATTTAAGGCTTGATCTACTGCCCTGACAAAGTTTTTGTAAAAGGTGTTCAACTCAATTCGTCAATAATATCAAGGATTCTGTCAGCAATATTATTTCGGTTGACTTCCTCCTCCTCGACAGTAATGACACCTTTTCTTTTTTTGTTTTTTAGACTTTGAAGTTGCAATTGCAATAGTATTGCATTGTTCGTGAGGTGACCAGGAACCCTTTGCGCCAGAAGCTCTAAGGCTTCTATTAATTGGTCCAGTTTGACCAGTTGATGTAATTGATCTACAATTGCCGAATTATCGCCAAGATTTTCAAAATCACCCTTCATCCCATGTTCACCAGAAACAATTTTAAAATCATTGACATTTAACCAATTCCCATTAGTCGCCTGGATTTGAGGGTTAGTATTCGGATGATCCGCTAAATGCGCAATCTTTATAAAGTCTTCGCCATTTACAGAAACTTCAATATTTGGATGGCGCTCATTGATTTCCTGAATATCCGAAAAGATTGCACTGGCTACCCGGGAATCTAATTCATCCATCTCCACTTTTATCTGAAATGCCTGATCACATTCCAAATGTACTATTACGTTTTCCTTTTCGAAAACAATACCGTTCTTCCAGAAAATATCTTCCGAGAGATTACCGTAGCGGCAAATCAAACGCGTCATCACACTTCTGGGCATAAATACCGGATACCGAATAGTGAAAGCATGTTTGTCGCATTTCTTCCGCACCTTAGCATACGATTTACTGTCCTTTTCCGAATTTTCCAAAGGCAGGTATTGAGGTGCAATAAAATTATCCGGCAAGTTTTTTACCTGGAAGATCAGTTCAAACTGCATCATTAAAGCAATCAATTCATCAACCGTTAAATCACTGGCCAGTTTGTCTTTCTGGATAATCTGTTCTATATGCGCTTTGTCGAGTTTTCCTTCCTTTTCTTTTACCTCGTAGTCTAATACCTTGTAAATAATATTGGTAACCCATTCCGGATTGATGAATACAATATCCTTTAGTGCTTCTATTTCGGGATAGTATAAAATAACACTTATCCCGTGCAGGTAATTGGTGAGCGTGTCTAAAATGGATTTTTTTCCGACATCAGGTGCCTGGCTAATATTCGGACGGATGCGTTCGCATAATAAGACATAAGTTGCATAGGAGAGCATCACATCCTCTTCTCCTCTGGCTCGCAAGGCTTCTTTAATCTCCAGCCATTTGGTACTGATCTGATAAGCTGATTTGGCATGCTGGAGGGTATCAATTAAATCTTCTTTAAAGGCATCAAAACTTCTAAGGTATTTATTGACCTTCCCGTGAGCCCCTTCTACGCTAATGCGAAAAATATTTTCTTCCGGTATCTGATATTTCTTTTTGTCTGTATCTGGAATTCCGATGGATTTTGCCTCCTCTTTATCCATTTTACTCTGCACCAGCAAGGTAGTTTCAGATTGTTGCTGACAGAAATGCTGCAAACTATCCAACCAATAAGAAAAAGGAAAATGCTGTAGCAGGATTTCTCCTTCTACGAGTTCGCCCCTATGATAAAGCAATATTTTTGTGGGCCTTTCTCCCTGAAAATTAGTATCCTGATCAAAAACCACCAGGCTCACGGCATTGTTTGACAGAAACAAACGGTGGGTCGCGTGATAGAATTCCTGTCCGCCAAAATCCCAAACATTGACCTTAAAACTTTTATCTTTTAGTGACCACAATTCGTTTTGAATGCCATGAGTAGAAGGCATTTTTTTATCATAGGCTCCGGTCATTAAAAACCGAAGAAGGGAAGATTTTCCAGAAGTGCTGTTTCCTAATAATACCAATTTAATCTCATCATTATCGATCGCCTGATCCTCGGTGATGGAAAGTAAATAGTTTCGGATATTTTCTAAAGAACTTTCCCCCGCCCCTTTTGCAATATTTTCCTGGGGGATGGCAGAAAGAGGATTACCCTGCACGTAAAGTGCTTCCAAATTACCTAAGCCTGATAGACTAATCGGCAAGTTATCTAATTTGTTTTCTTTTAGATTCAGCACTTCCAGTGTCGTAGCATTTGGCGAGATATTAAATTCAGTAAGTTGGTTTTTTTGGGCGTATAGATATTTTAACTGACCGCCATCCGGAATAGAAAGTTTTTCTATTTTATTATCGCTTACATCCAAAAAACTTAAGTGGGGTAAATTGCCTTGGATAGTTAAAACAGTCAATTTATTTCGACTTACATCCAGCCACTCCAGCTTTTCAAAACCTGACAACAATTTCAGTTCTTCCAGTTTACAATCGCTTAGATCCAGGTGCTTTAATTCCGGCAGGGCAATCTCAATATCCAGCCTTCTCAGTGATTTATTATCACTGATATTTAGATATTGAAGTTGTTTTAAAGCGCTTGCCTTGGGGATAGTAAGGCTTTCA
Source organism: Saprospiraceae bacterium (assembly GCA_020437105.1). Classification (GTDB taxonomy): domain Bacteria; phylum Bacteroidota; class Bacteroidia; order Chitinophagales; family Saprospiraceae; genus JAAEZH01. Next base: position 3,154 of record JAGQWR010000133.1, on the reverse strand, counting down.
AAATCATTCTCACAGGCACAAATACCGATGATCTCCCCTGCCTCATTCACGCAGAAAGTATTATTTGCATGAAATTGCCGGAGGCCTTTAATATCGGCCTGTTGTTGGAAGCTGACTCCAAAAATCTGTTCCAGTTGTTGTGCTGAGGTCATAAAAGCGTTTTCTTTTCAGCTGTTTCAAAAAATCGAGGCGCTGCGCGCCTAAAAAGTAAAAGGGTAAAAGTGCCAAAGGCTTAGTACCGGGCAAGCCGAAAGCCAATAAAGCTGTACCCGTAACCGGTGCTGACCCTGCCGCGGTTCGAAACGGCACAACTGCTATCGCTGCCGAACCAAGACCCGCCACGAACCACTCGGCGATTTGAATCACCTCCTTCTATCCAGGCACTACCGTCTTTTGGTATGCCCTTATAATTTTCATGCCAATGGTCTGCGCACCATTCCCATACATTGCCACTCATATCGTATAAGCCCATTTCGTTTGCTAGTTTCAGTCCGACCGACTTGGTCTCGCCGTGGCTATTTGTGTCATACCAGCCAACTTCTTTTAACTTATTACTTCCGGCATAAACAAAGCCCTGACTCTCTTTACCTCCCCGAGCGGCATATTCCCATTCTGTTTCACTGGGTAATCGATACGCTGCTCCGGTTTTTCCACTGAGCCATTCACAATAGGCCACTGCATTATCCCAACTAACACCTACTACAGGATGCAGGTCATTTGTTAATGCTTTTCCTAGTTTTTTGAAATAATCATTCGATCCTGTCTCGATATTATATGCATTACCGGGCTCCAACCACCTCGGGTAATGGCTCTTTGTTTCTTCTACAAATTGCAGATACTCGGCGTTCGTCACCGGGTACTTACCCAGATAAAAGTCCGGGATTACTATCTCCTGGTCTTTCTGCTTCCCAAACAACAAGGTGCCCCTTGGTATCGGGATCATTTCCGGTATTATTACATCTGGCTTTGGGGTTTTATTGATTTTCATTATTTGTAAAATAGTGCCTGGGTATCTAAAAGGTTGAAATTAAATGTACACTTTTTCTGGTTTTTAAGGTAGCCTCCATATACCTTCTAAGTTTTGGCAAAAGATTCTCTCTCATAACTGATTGGACGGTAACTTACAGATGAACCAGGGATTAAAGTTGATCAGGTTACTTTTGGCAGTATTGCCTCTGCTTCTCCGCGTGAAAATGTTTTACCGCGCAGAGGCGCAGAGGATTTTTTAGGATTGTGTTTACCTGGTCGAAAAAGCGTCCAATTTAGGAAGGGGCTAAAGACACTCTCTACCTTATTTAAGAATCACCCTCTTGACTTAAAATCACCCCTTTCTTATTTAAGTTTCGTGCGATTTTCTTAAATTAGCAAGCAAGTTAATTAACAGGTCCTAAAGAACTTTAATGCAGTGAACTGCATCAATCAGGTAACTTTCAAAAGCTTCATTAAAACGCTTTGGTTTGGGTATAGCAACGGGAATACATATACCAATATTTTCATTTTTGGTACATATCCTCGCACCATGAGTCAAAATCATAAAAATCAGTGCTTATACCTACATTTTGGAATAGAGTCAAAGCTCCCTCGCTTATCAATACTTATACTTTATATCACTCCAGTCAGCTCTGACCTGACATAGTTACTACAATACATAATTTTGAGATATATTTTTCGTATCATTGTAGTCAGGTTAAAGCTGACTTCCTAACTATGAAAAACAAGTACATATCAACACAATCAAATGAGATTCTGACTTACTTCCACCAGATGAATAAGGATTGTTTTGATTATTCTGAAGCCGGGGCAGCTTTGCCTCATTCCAGCGAAAGCGCTTTAAAAGAACTTCTCAGCGACATGGTCAGAAGAGGGCTTCTGATGCGCCTAAAAAAAGGCTTGTACTACATCATACCTTATGAGCAAGAGGCAGAAGCATTTATGCCTGACTGGCATTTAATTGCGGCACATTTGACAAAAGGAACTAAGCATTATATCGGATACTACTCTGCGTTGCAAATACATAACCTAATAACACAACCATCTTTAAGAGAGCAAATTGTAGTTGCAAAGCAGATGCGACCATCAACCCTGAAGATTAAGAACACTTCATTTCAATTCATTTACCACAACGAGAAACACTTTTTCGGTTCCAAGAAAATATGGATTGATCGTTTCAATAAAGTTGAGTGCTCCGATCTTGAAAAGACATTTGTCGATTGTTTATTCAAACCTGATTATGCAGGAGGCGTCGCCGAAGTCGCCCGAGCATTATATGCATCAAAGGACAAAATAAATTTCGAAAAGCTCCTGGAATATACGCAACGTTTTAAATCACAAGCAGTAATCAAACGATTGGGGTTTCTTTTGGAAATACTTGAAATAAAGTCGGGAATCACTCAGAAATTACAAAAAACGAAAACACCTTCTTATATCCTTTTAGATACTGAACTCCCGAAATCAGGTAAGATGATTAGTCGATGGAGTATCCAACAGAATTTAGAAACAGAAACGATTAAATCTGCCATCTACACATGATTAAGCCAGGAGAAATTCAAAAGAAAGCCCGAGAAATTGGTGTACGAGATCAGCAGATTGAGAAAGACTATATTCTGTCTTGGATATTGCAAGGCATTGCTCTCCATAAGCAACTTTCAACTGCAATAGTTTTTAAAGGCGGAACAGTTTTGAAGATAGTCTATTTCAAGGACTACCGATTTTCGGAAGACCTTGATTTTACGCTACTCGATAACACAACAACCAATGAACAAATTTTTGAATGATTTGCTGAAATATTTGAATACATACAAGAGGAAGCCAATATACCACTTGAGATCATTGCTAATAACGAACACGAAGATGGAGGCATAAATTTCTACATTAGCTATATAGGCCCACTAGGTGGTTTAGGCGCAAACAAGAGCGTTAAAGTGGATATTTCCAGAAGCGAGCAATTACAATTTGAACCTGTCATGCAGGATACTTTTCCGGGTTATTCAGATCAAGAAGAACAACAATTACTCTGCTATCCTCTAGAAGAAGTCTTAATAGAAAAATTACGCTCCGTAATGCAACGGATGCAGGCACGAGATTTCTATGACATTTGGTATTTGTTGGAAATCCATAAAATGGACCTTGCTTATACCCAAACGAAAGTGGTTTG